>NZ_JAGXKC010000300.1:0-317 GCF_019091045.1 Stenotrophomonas sp. GbtcB23
CAGCGGCCGCCAGCAGTTCCACATCGGTGGTTCTGGCTGCAACGCTGTTTACCGCGGTAATCAGCCGCATGACGTTGCCGGCTTTGACGGTCTGTTCCGCCGCTGCCTTGGCCGGATTCTTCGACAGGTCTTCCCGCAGACGCTCAAGACGGGCGCTATCGTCTGCCGAAAGCGCCGCCAGCGCATCGATCTTCTTTGCGTCTGTGTTGGCATTCAGCGCGGCAAGCGCCTTCCCCACGGCCGTGGTGGCCTTCCAGGTCGGCGCCGCAAAGATCGGAGTGCGGGCCTTCTCAAGCTGCTTCTGCTCAGCTGCGAGG
>NZ_JAGXKC010000301.1:0-316 GCF_019091045.1 Stenotrophomonas sp. GbtcB23
CCAAGACCCTGCATCGACAAACCATGCGCCCGAGCCCCACGTCTGCCTGACGGTCGAGGACGATGGCGAGGGCATCCCACCTGACAAGCAGGCACGGGGTTTCGAGCCCTTCTTTACGACCAAACCGGTAGGACGGGGCAGCGGTCTTGGTCTGAGTCAGGTCTTTGGTTTTACTACGCAATCCGGGGGATTTCCCCAACTAAGCAGCGTTCCGGGCGAAGGCGCCCGCATCACGCTCTGCTTTCCAATCTATGAGCCTTGAAATGCCCATCAACGTTTTGTTTGTTGAAGACGAAGAAGATCTGCGCACCGTGGT
>NZ_JAGXKC010000302.1:0-315 GCF_019091045.1 Stenotrophomonas sp. GbtcB23
GCATGGATTCGGACCGATGCCGACAATGTATCCCAAACCGGTCGGCCATCAGATGTCGCCGGGCCGGACCAATTCTCCCCTGAAGCGCTCCCTCCCAGCGCCGCTGCATTCGTGCCGACCAACGCATGTGTATGCACAAGCGGCGTATGATGTCATTTTAGACGGTTTGGAGCATGGGTGAAGAGCCTGTCGAAAAAATCTCAGGGCGCCTGATTTTTTGTATCCCAACTCAAATCGCAACTTGTCGTTTCCACGGCAATGTGTTGAAATTCGAATGCTCGGATTGGCGATGTCGAGGGAGAACGTATCGCCTTG
>NZ_JAGXKC010000303.1:0-315 GCF_019091045.1 Stenotrophomonas sp. GbtcB23
CCAGGTCATCTTCCAGCGCCTCGTACAGGAACTGCAGGCGAACGCCGTGCAAGGCGACCTGATGTCGACCAACGACGACGGCCAGATGCTGCAGCTCAAGGAACAAGGCGCGCTCGCCCAGTACGCACCCGAAAACCTGAAAGACATGGTGACGGAACTTCGCGATCGTGCGGACAAGGAAAACTACTGGATCACGTCCGGCGTTTCACCGCTGGTGATTGCCTATAACACCAAGCTGGTGACGGAAGCGGAAGCGCCGAAGAACTGGTCCGACCTCACCGATCCCAAATGGAAGGGACAGGTTGCGATCGGCCA
>NZ_JAGXKC010000304.1:0-314 GCF_019091045.1 Stenotrophomonas sp. GbtcB23
CCCCTTTCGGCTGAGCGACGAAAGTCTGATGGTGGTCGAAAACCTGGTGAAAGGGCTCGAGCTGCGCATTGGCATAGAATCCGAGGCAGCGGCGCTCGCCGCCCACAGACGAACCCAGGCCGATATCGAGGCAATGGATGCGGCCTGCAAGGCGATGGATGTCGCGGCCCGTCAGGCGAGCAGAGACACGCAGGCCGATTTCGAATTCCACTGCGCCGTTGCGACTGCCAGCCATAACGAGCACTTCTACCGGATATTCTGCTATCTCGGAGAAACCCTGATGCCGCGCATGCGGCTCCAGAGCCATGGGGTTA
>NZ_JAGXKC010000305.1:0-313 GCF_019091045.1 Stenotrophomonas sp. GbtcB23
CCATTGCCGGTAGTAGAGCCCACTAGCCTCCAAACTCGGCGTGCGCGGGAGACATGGTATCCTGGCCAGGGACGCCGCGCTCGCCGGAAATCCAATTGACCTTGCCATGGGGCGCCCACAGGCCCACGCTTGAGAGATACAGCGGGTCGTGGTCGTAATCCTTGATCCTCCAGATGAGGCCGCTGGAGCACATGCCGTGCTGGAACTCGATATCCGGTCGGTTACGGGCCAGCTCCAGCAGAATTCGCAGCAGATCGCTGTTGTGCGCCATGGCCAAACGGGCATCGAAATGGGGATTGAATACGGTAGGGTT
>NZ_JAGXKC010000306.1:0-311 GCF_019091045.1 Stenotrophomonas sp. GbtcB23
TGCACGGCTTGAGTTCAGTGAAGCCGCGACTCACTTGCACCTCGTTCCCGCTCTCCTCCTCCCAGAAGAGGGTCATCATCTGCGCGTGGATTTCCCGTGCGATCAGGCGGCGGTCACGATCGAGGACGCTGATGGCCTCGTCCTCGGACAGATAGCCGCGCAGGTGCTGCACCATCTGGCGCGCTAGGTCGTAGAGCAGCTCGGCGTGGGTGAAGTAGTCGATGTCGTCGAAGTCCACCAGGGCGTGGACGATGTAATCCTCCGGGCGCTGCTCCTTGAGCCCGACTTCGGCGGCCAGGGTGAACTGCTCG
>NZ_JAGXKC010000307.1:0-310 GCF_019091045.1 Stenotrophomonas sp. GbtcB23
GGCTTGGACCAAGCGACCGTGACCTCAGTGACTTCACCCCGTTGACCCCAATTGGTGTAACAAACTACAGCAAGAACTGATCCTGTAGCCAACGCATACCGGGGGCTTTCTCCAAGGTCACGACAGGACCATCGGTAACAATGTTTCGGGGTACGCCGACGCCTCCGTTGCCCGCTGCCGTTGCCGCCGCCACGCCGGCAATGATTGCTCCGCTATGGATAAGGCAAGCCGGGTTGCGCACGGTGGCGAACATGCGCCCCTCGAAGACGGCATCGATAGCAGGCGGCATTGCGTCGCAGCCACCAATCAG
>NZ_JAGXKC010000308.1:0-310 GCF_019091045.1 Stenotrophomonas sp. GbtcB23
GAGGCGACGGCCCAGAAGATCGATGTCGAAGTGCGCCGACTCAGCGACGAGGCCTATACCGAGGCCCGCCGCATCCTCACCGAAAAACACGACGAGTTCGTCACGCTCGCCGAAGGCCTGCTGGAATACGAAACTCTGTCGGGCGAGGAGATCAAGGCGCTGATCAAGGGCCACAAGCCGTCGCGCGATCTCGGCGTCGACGCGCCGCCGGCTCGCGGTTCGGCGGTTCCGTCCACCGGCGGCTCCAAGAAGGACGAGCCGAAGAGCGGCGAGCCCGAAGGGGGCCTCGGGCCGCAGCCGCCCTGGGCCA
>NZ_JAGXKC010000309.1:0-309 GCF_019091045.1 Stenotrophomonas sp. GbtcB23
CCAGCTTCTCCTACAAGACGCCTGAGACGCCAATGCAGTACTTGTCGTCTACATCGTCATACAGGTCCATCTCAGCGCTTTCGATACCTGTTGAGTACAGTCTGCAGGGATTGCGCCGGCTTCGACTTGCGCATGTCTATGCCCTCGAGCCGGGAGCTGTGATGAAAGTTGCGTGTGCGCGTGGCCTGGTACATAGCGGCAGGGCCGCGGGCGGCAGCCACAAGCGTTGCAACAGCGTGCGACAGGGCTGCCTCCGGATCCGCGGCGGGGATCCGGACCGACGTTACGCTCATCAGGACGGTCGACAGC
>NZ_JAGXKC010000031.1:0-51836 GCF_019091045.1 Stenotrophomonas sp. GbtcB23
CCGAAGGCCTGAAGACCACGCTCAACGGCGTGCTGCTGCTCGGTTTCCCCAAGCTGTTCCTGGTACTGGCGGTGGCGATCATGGGCATGCCCGGCTTCGCCTTTCTGAAGTCGCTGATTGGCGCACGTCTGCGTCGGTTCGCGCCGCCGGCCTCGGTCAGTCCGGTGCGTTACCGGATCGGGCTGATCCTGTTCATCGCGGTCATCGTGCTCAGCTCGATAGGCCCGTACGTCGTGCCGGAGTCGGGGTCACTGCGCATGCAGCACCCGCACCTGATGGCGATGAGCGGCGACCTGCTGCTGATCGTCAGTCTGTTCATCCTGGGCGGCGACTTCTGGGACAAGCTGCGCGCCCTGTTCGTGCGCGACGCCAAGGCGGTGTTCCCGCCGGCGTGATCCGCACGGAAAAGTTCAGGGCTCGTCGGCGGGCGACATTCCGGGCGGGCGCGACAGCCACACCGGGCCTTCGCGGGCCCGGTCGTAGCCGACCTGGTAGAGCACGGTCATGCGCGCTGGATCGAAGCTGGCGGCGTCGGCCAGCGCAAGCCGCGAATCGATGGTGACCCAGGCAAAACGCGCACCGTCGCGCCGGGCGTAGGCGTACTCGCGGAACAGGTCGCCGATCATCCCGGCGCGGCCGGCGACGTCGATGGAACGGAAGGCAATGCCGCGCAGCGAACGCTCCGCCGGGTCCGACGCCGCAGCCAGCTGGCCGTTGTGGATCATGAAAGTATCGTAGGTGGCGGGTGCGCGCGACAGTCGGTTGTAAATCCGCTGCGGATCGATGATGCCCGCATGCAGGAAGATGTTGGCGGCGACGAACCCGTCCACGTGCATTTCGTCGTAGCGCTTGCCGAGCACGTCCACCTCGATCAGTACCGGCGGAAAGGCGATCGGGATCGAGGCCGACGCCAGCATCACCCGTCGGAACAGCCTCAGCGCCTCGGGCGATCCGCGCGTGGCGATCAGGCCCATGTTCCAGACCACGAACTGCCGCGAATCCAGGTCTGCCGTGCCCATGTAGAGACGACGCCCGGCGCGGTGTTCGGCGGCGATCCTGGCCAGCAGCGGCGCGTCGATGGCGCGTGCGATCAGAGCCTCCAGCGGCGCGGTGTTCGCCAGTGCATCGCGGCGCAGCAGCGCCATCAGCGGGTTTCCGGCGGCGAACACGTCGGCGTCGGAGGTGGTGGTGTAGAACCGTCGCAGCGCCTGGTCGTGGTCCGGGCCGAGAAACGCATAGGGCGCCATCAAGGCGCCGGTGGATACGCCGGTGACGATCTTGAAGGTGGGGCGGGTGCCGGTCGCGGTCCAACCGTTGAGGAAGCCCGCGCCGAAGGCACCATTCGCGCCTCCGCCGGACAGGGCCAGATGTGGATAGTGGATGCGCCCGTCGGCGGCCACTGGAAACTGATCCGCGCGCTCATCGCGGATGGACTGCTCGAAGTCGAGCTCCATGTCGCGGTTCGGCCGGCCGGCCCAGGCACGCACGTCCGGCATGCCGGGTACCACGGCCCAGGCGATCTGGTCGGCGGGCACCGGGGTGCGGGGCAGGGTGGCGCAGCCGCCGAGCAGCAGGCACACCGCCAGGACAGCGGCCAGAAGCGGGAGGCGGCGGTAGGCATGGATCGCATCCATGCGCCCAGCGTGGCATCCACCCGGACCCGGTTCCACAGTAATTCCCGCAGCGTCTCTACAGATCCCAGGCGGGTGGGGTGCCGAAGCCTTCCAGCAGGAAAGCGGTCACCTCGCGCACCTTGCGCGAGCGCAGCTTGTTCTCCGGTGACAGCAGCTGGATGTAGGAGGTCTCGGTCGAAACCGAGCCTTCCCACGCCCCGAGCAGCGGCACCAGCTGCTGCTTCGCAAAGCTTTCGCGGTGGTACAGCCAGCTGGGGAAGAGCACTACGCCGTGGCCTTCCAGGGCCGCGGCAAGCAGCACTTCGGCGTTGTTGCTGCAGAGCGGACCGCTTACGTTGATGCCTTCGAACGGCTGTGAAGGTGACTCGCGGAAGTACCAGCGTTGCCTGCCGAACTGTCCCTTGTAGAGCAGGCAGCGGTGGTCGAGCAGGTCGGCCGGTGTTTCGGGCGTGCCGTGCTCGGCCAGATAGGCGGGGCTGGCTGCGACGATCTGCTGCTGCGCGGCGAGGGTCCGGCCGATCAACCCGGAATCGACCCGCGGCCCTATCCGCACCGTGATATCCACGCCTTCCTGCACCGGGTCGATGTACGCATCGGTGAGCTGCAGCTCGACCTCCAGCGCCGGGTGCGCGGCCTGCAGCGCGTTGAGCAGTCGGGCCACGTGCAGCCGCCCGAAGGCTTCCGGCGCGTTGATCCGCAGCCGGCCACTCAACCCTCCGTCATCGCGCCCCAGGTCGTCCACGGCCGCATCCAGCAGCTCGATCGCCTCCCGCACCTGCTGGTGGAAGCGCTCGCCGTCCTCGGTGAGCCGCACCGCGCGGGTGCTGCGGTAGAACAGCTGGCGGCCCAGGTCTTTTTCCAGCGCGGCGATGAAGCGCGACACCGAGGAGGCCGGTACACGGAAATGCCGGGCGGTGGCCAGGAAGCTGCTGGTACTGGCCACCATCAGGAAGTAGCGCAGGGCCTTGAGCTGCATGGGTTTGCTCCATAAATGCCATTTGAGCAATTGTGATTTGCCCGTTGGCTGGATTGTAGCTGTATCGGCATCTGCCTAGCATGCAGACCTGCCCGCACTGGCGGGCCCCTCCCCAGGAACACCGCAATGACGTCCTTGTTCACCCCGTTCGATCTCGCCGGCACGCCGCTCCGCAACCGCGTGGTGATGGCCCCGCTGACCCGCGCCCGCGCGCCCAACGACATCGCCGACGAGCGCATCGCGCTCTACTATGCCCAGCGCGCCACCGCCGGCCTGATCGTCAGCGAAGGCACCCCCATCTCGCAGGAAGGGCAGGGTTACCTGTTCAACCCGGGCATCTTCCGCCCGGAACAGATCGAGGGCTGGCGCCTGGTGACCAACTCGGTACATGCCGTGGGCGGCCGCATCGTGGCCCAGCTCTGGCACGTGGGCCGGGTTTCGCACCCGACCATCCAGGCCGACGGCCGCCTGCCGGTGAGCGCCAGCTCCAAGCAGCCGGTGGGCGCGCAGGCGTTCGGCCTTGACGATGCCGGCAACCCCGCGCTGATCGCGCCGCCGGCGCCGCGCCAGCTGGCCACCGACGAGATCGCACGCATCGTGGGTGAGTTCGCGCAGGCGGCGGCCAATGCGATCGACGCCGGCTTCGACGGCGTGGAAATCCACGGCGCGAACGGCTACCTGTTCGAGCAGTTCATGAACCCGCTGGTCAACGACCGCACCGACCAGTACGCGGCAGACACCATGGAAAACCGCCTGCGCTTCACCCTGGAGGTGATCGACGCGGTGGTGGCCCGCATCGGTGCGGCGCGCACCGGCATCCGCCTGTCGCCCTACGGGCAGCTGTTCGACATGCCGTTGCACGACGGCATCGACGAAACCTACGGCGTGCTGAGCAAGGCCATCGGCGAGCGTGGGCTGGCCTTCGTCCACCTGATGGACCAGTCCGGGTTCAAGGTGGGCGATGTGGTGGTCGACCCCGGCGCCGAAGGTGGCTTCCAGGGCCTGCTGCGCACCATCAAGGGCAACCTGCCCAACACCGCGTTGATCCTCGCCGGCGGGCTGGACCGTGCACGCGCCGAGCAGTTGATCGACGCCGGCCTGATCGACCTCGCGGCCTTCGGCACGCCGTTCATCGCCAACCCGGACCTGGTGGCACGCCTGCAGAACGGCTGGCCGCTCAACACCCCGGACCGCACCACATTCTACGGCGGTGGCGCGAAGGGCTACACCGATTACCCGGCGTACGCCGCGGCCTGATCGGCGAACGCATCGGTGGCGCGCACCAGCGCGTCCACCGTGGCCGGCTCGGTCGCGCTGTGGCCGGAGAGCACCATCTCCAGCTTCGCTTCCGGCCATGCCTGGGACAGGTCCCAGGCACTGCGCGGCGGGCAGATGATGTCGTAGCGCCCCTGCACGATCACCCCGGGCAGGTGGCGGATGCGGTCGATGTCGCGCAGCAGCTGGCCGTGTTCGAGAAAGGCGTTGTGGCGGAAGTAGTGCGCCTCGATCCGCGCCTTGGCCAGGGTCTCCTGCGGGTCGGCGTCGGACACGGCATTGACCTCGTGCACCAGCGTGGCGGCGAAGTCTTCCCAGCCGAGCCAGGCCTGCGCGGCCGCGATGCGGGTGGCGCTGTCGTCGCTGTCCAGGCGTTGCCAATAGGCTTCAATCATGTTGCCGTGCGCTTCCTCCGGCAGATGGGCGGCATAGCGCGCCCAGCGCTCGGGAAACACCCAGCGCGCACCGCCATCGGCTTCATTGAACCAGCGGTTCTCTTCTGCACGGCCCAGGTAGACGCCGCGGACGATCACGCCGGTGGCACGGTCGGGGTGCGCCTGCGCATACGCCAGTGCCAGCGTGGAACCCCACGAGCCACCGAACACCAGCCAGCGTTCGATGCCCAGCCGGGCACGCACGGTTTCGATATCCGCCACCAGATGCGCGGTGGTGTTGTCGCGCAGTTCGCCGAACGGCGTGGAGCGGCCGCTGCCGCGCTGGTCGATCAGCACGATCCGGTAACGCGCCGGATCGAAGAAGCGCCGGTGCGTCGGCGATACGCCTGCGCCGGGGCCGCCATGCAGGAACACCACCGGGATGCCGCCTGGGGTTCCGCATTCCTCCACATACAGCGTATGCAGGTCATCGACCGGGAGGTGGTGCTCGCGGAACGGGGTGGTCGGCGGATAGAGCGTGCGCATGGCGAAAAACCTTGGGACGGGTGCCTGGCAAGGATAGCCCAGGCATCAGTCAGTCGCGGTCCACGTCGACATCGACATCCCGTGCGGTATCGCGCAGCAGTTCCACGGTAAAGCGCGGTGAGCCGCGCTGCGCCGTGATGACGACATCCTCACCGTCCACGACGACGGCCGCATAGCGTTCGCCAAGCCGGTTCGCCAGTGCATCGCGGGCGGCACGCGCGATCTCGCGGTCTGACTCGCCCTTGCGGATGGGAACATCGACGTGCATCGGCGACTCTTCCTGTACCCACAGGCGGAAGCTGATGATGCCGTCTGAATCGGCTGCGTCGTGGAACTCCAGCCGCCAGCGCTCGGCCGGCTCCGGCCGCGGTGCCTGGTTCGCGTTCGGCATGAGGAGCGGAGCAAACTGCGCATACGCAGGCGCATCCGGGGCAGGCAGCGCGCACAGGGCGATCAACACCACCGCCAGGGTGCTTCTGATCGCCTGCGGATTCATGCTGGACGCTCCGCTGTTGGCCGAGGGAACAACCCAGCGTGAGCCTTGCATGAAAAAGGGTCGGCCGCATCGGAAAATCTGCGCGGCCGTGATCGGTATTTCTACGCAGCGGCAGGTAAGGTGGGCAGCCATGACGCCTTCGCCCGCTGCCGCCCTGACGTTGTTCGAACCCGCCACCAGCGCCTGGTTCGCCTCGGCGTTTCCCACGCCCACCCCGGTACAGACCGCGGCGTGGCGCGCCATCGGTGCGGGCGAGCACACGCTGGTGATCGCGCCGACCGGATCGGGCAAGACCCTGGCGGCGTTCCTGCACGCCATCGACCAGCTATACCGCGCACGGCAGCAGGAGGCCGCGCGCGCCGGCGCGTCGAAGGCGGCGCCGCGCCGCACCCGTGTGCTCTACCTGTCGCCGATCAAAGCGCTTGGCGCCGATGTCCAGCGCAACCTGCAGGTGCCGTTGCAGGGCGTGGACGCCGAGCGGGAACGGCGGGGCGATCCCGCGGTAGCGCTGACGGTCGGCATCCGCACCGGCGACACTCCCGTGGCTGAACGTGCGCGAATGCTGCGGAGGCCGCCGGACATCCTGATCACGACGCCCGAATCGCTGTTCCTGATGCTGACCTCGAAGGCGCGCGAGACCCTGCGCGAAGTCGATACCGTGATCGTGGATGAAATCCATGCGGTGGCCGGCAGCAAACGCGGCACCCATCTGGCGCTCAGCCTGGAGCGGCTGGACGCATTGCTGCAGGTGCCCGCGCAGCGCATCGGCCTGTCGGCCACGGTGCGCCCGGTGGAGCAGGTGGCGGGGTTCCTGGGTGGCGACCGGCCGGTCACCGTGGTCGACCCGGCCAGCCCGCGCAAGCTGGACGTCAGCATCGTCGTGCCGGTGGAGGACATGGCGGACCTGCCACCGCACGCAGGGCCGGGCGCGGAACGCGAGCCGAGCGGACGGGTGGGCTCGATCTGGCCGCACGTGGAAGCAAGCATCCTCGACCAGGTGCTGGCGCGGCGCTCCACCATCGTGTTCGCCAACTCACGCGGGGTGGCCGAGAAGCTGACCGCGCGGCTCAACGAACTGCATGCCGAACGCACCGCACGCGCGGCCGGCCAGCCGCCTGCCGCGCCCGTACCCGAGCAGTACGGCTCGTTCACCGGCAGCACCGTGTCGCGGGTGGTGGCCAGCCCAGAGCTGATCGCGCGCTCCCACCACGGCTCGGTCTCCAAGGAACAGCGGCGCGACATCGAGCAGTCGCTCAAGGACGGTTCGCTGCGCTGCGTGGTGGCGACCTCCAGCCTGGAGCTGGGCATCGACATGGGGCTGGTGGACCTGGTGATCCAGGTCGCGGCGCCGCCGTCGGTGGCCAGTGCGCTGCAGCGGATCGGCCGGGCCAGCCACCAGGTCGGCGGTACCTCCACCGGGCTGGTCTACCCGCGCACGCGACGTGACCTGATCGACGCCACCGTGGCGATCGAGCGGATGCTGGAAGGGCGCATCGAAGCGGTGGATCCGCCGCGCAACCCGCTGGACGTGCTGGCCCAGCAGACCGTGGCGGCGGCCTCGATGGAGCCGCTGGATGTCGACGCCTGGTATGCGCGCGTGCGTCGCGCGGCGCCGTACCGCAGCCTGCCGCGCAGTGCGTTCGATGCCACCCTGGACATGCTGGCCGGGCGCTACCCGTCCGACGACTTCGCCGGCTTCCGCCCGCGCCTGGTGTGGAACCGGCAGAGCGGTGAACTGAGCGCACGGCCGGGGGCCAAGCAGCTGGCGGTGACCAGCGCCGGGACCATTCCCGACCGTGGCATGTACAGCGTGATGCTGCCCGAAGGCGAAGAACGTGCCGGCTCGCGCCGGGTCGGCGAGCTGGACGAGGAAATGGTCCACGAATCACGGGTGAATGACGTGATCACGCTGGGCGCCACTTCCTGGCGGATCGAGCGGATCACCCATGACCAGGTTGTGGTCACGCCCGCGCCCGGGCGCTCGGCACGGCTGCCGTTCTGGCGGGGCGAAGGCGTGGGCCGCCCGGCGGAACTGGGTGAGGCGGTGGGCGCGTTCCTGGCCGCGCTGGACGCCGAAGCGGGGAACGACACGCTTGCGCCGGCGTTGCTCACGCGGCTGCAGGGTGCGGGTCTGCAGCCCAATGCGATCGCCAACATCATTGGCCTGCTGGATGAGCAGCGCGCGGCAACCGGCGTGCTGCCGACCGACCGCCGGCTGGTGGTGGAACGGTGCCGTGACGAATCCGGCGATTGGCGGGTGATGCTGCATTCGCCCTATGGACGGCGCATCCACGATCCCTGGGCGCTGGCACTGGCAGGGCGCATCCAGGAGCGCTGGGGCGTGGACCCGGCGGTGGTGGCCAGCGATGACGGCATCATCGTGCGCATTCCCGATTCGTCTGGGCGGCTGCCCGGCGCCGAGCTGTTCCTGTTCGAGCCCGAACGGCTGCGCCGTGAGGTGACGCTGGCCGTGGGCGGTTCAGCGCTGTTTGCCGCACGGTTCCGCGAGTGCGCGGCGCGGGCCCTGTTGCTGCCGCGAAGCAAGCCGGGAAAGCGCTCACCGCTGTGGCAGCAGCGCCTGCGCGCCGCCGAGCTGCTCGCCATCGCGCAGCGCTATCCGGAATTCCCGATCCTGATCGAGGCGGCGCGCGAGTGCCTGCAGGATGTCTACGACCTGGATGCGCTGGACACGCTGATGCAGCGTCTGGCCGACGGCCGCATCGAGATTGCCGAGGTCACCACCGAGGTGCCGTCTCCGTTTGCCGCCAACCTGCTGTTCGGCTACGTGGCCGAGTTCATGTATGGCACCGATGTGCCGCTGGCCGAGCGCCGCGCGTCGGTGCTGTCGCTGGATGCCGGGCTGCTGGGTGACCTGCTCGGCCAGGTGGATCTGGGTGAACTGCTTGATCCCGCCGTTGTGGAACAGGTGACGCTGGAGTTGCAGCGGTTGGCACCGGGGCGGCAGGCGAACGGCAGGGAAGGGCTTGCCGACCTGCTGCGCGAGCTGGGCCCGCTGAGCGCGACGGACATCGCAGCGCGCCTCATCGATGCAGACAGCGTCGGCACGCATCTGCGTTCGCTCCAGGGCGAGCAGCGCATCGTTTCCGTCCAGGTGGCCGGGCGGCCGGTCTGGGCCGCCGTGGAGGACGCCGCCCGCTTGCGGGATGCGCTCGCCGTTGAACTGCCAGGCGGCATACCCGCCGTGTTCCTGCAGCCTTCCAGCGACCCGTTGGGCGAGCTGCTTGGACGCTACGCGCGCACCCATGCGGCGTTCACCACGGGCGATACAGCCCGCCACTGGGGGCTGGGCGTGGCCGTGGTGGATGCGGCGCTGGAGCATCTGGCCGGACAGGGCAAGGTGCTCAGTGGTCATTTCGGCGCGGGGAACGCGCGCGACGACGGCGCCGATGCTGCAACGGTTCCGTTGGCGCGCCGCGAATGGGTGGGCGAAGCGGTGTTCCAGCGCCTGCGCCTGCGCTCGCTGCAGGCCGCGCGTGAAGCGACCCGTCCGGCCAGCCGTGAGGCGTATGCAGCGCTGCTGCTGGAGCGGCATGGGCTGGTGGCCGACGCGACGGTGGCATCGCGCTCCAGCGCGGTACCTGCGCACGGCGCACTGGAAGGTGGCGATGGCGTCCTGCGCGTGATCGAGCTGCTGGCCGGCGTTCCGATGCCGGTGTCGGCGTGGGAGCACCAGATTCTGTCGGCACGGGTAGCCGACTACACCCCGACGATGCTGGACGAGCTGCTGGCGACCGGCACGGTGGCGTGGGTGGGTCATGGCCGCCTGGGCGAGGATGACGGTCTGGTGTCGCTTCACGTGCAGGAGGGCATGGGCGAAACGCTGCCTGTCGTGCAGGCGATCGAACCTTCGCCCCTGCAGGCCGCGCTGTTGACGGTAATGTCCGATGGCGGTGCGTTCTTTGCACGCCAACTGGCCACTGCGGTGCAGGCGCGCCTGGCTGCTGCCGGCGTGGACGATGTCGTGGTGGATGCCGAGACGCTGCACACGGCGCTGTGGGAACTGGCATGGGCCGGTCGGGTGACCACCGATCTGTGGACGCCGCTGCGGCACCTGTCGGCCTCGCGACCCGCGCGCCCGCGGGCGACGACCTCTGCGCGACAGAACCGCTACGCGCGGGGCAGGGCGATGATGGATCCGCTCGGCGCTGCGGGCGGCCTGCAGCCGATGGCGACCACGTTGGCCACGCCTACGCTCGCGGGTCGATGGTCGCTGCTGCAGCGGCCGTTGGTCAGCGATACGGTGCGTGCGGTCGCGCTGGCGAACGGGCTGCTGGAGCGCCACGGTATCGTGACGCGCGGCGCGGCCATTGCCGAAGGCATCGCCGGGGGTTTCCCCGCGCTGGTGCAGGTCTATCGCGGCATGGAGGATGCCGGCCGGGTGCTGCGCGGGCGGTTCGTGGACGGGATGGGCGGCGCACAGTTCGCTGAGCGTGGCATGGTCGATGCCCTGCGTGAGGTGGCCGAGGCGCAGCAGCCCGGGCGGGTCGGGTTCAGCGTGGGACTGTCCGCGGCGGACCCTGCCAATCCGTTCGGTCCGGTGCTGCCATGGCCGGCGCACCGCGTGTCACAGCGGCCGGTACGACGGCCCGGTGCACTGGTGGTGATCGGCGGCGGGCGCCTGCGCATGTACCTGGCCCAGGGCGGGCGGCAACTGCTGACGTGGTTCGAGCCGGGCGCGCCTGGCGAAGACGCGGCGCTGACCGCGGCCGCCCAGGCGCTGGTCATCGCACTGCGACGCGGGCGGCGGATGACGTTCACCCTGGAATTGATCGACGATGCGCCCATCCAGCGCGACGCGGTGACCGAGGCACTGCGGGCAGCGGGTTTCTCCAGCGCGCCACGCGGGCTCGACTGGCAACCCTGAAGCCACGGCGTCAGTCGTCGATCAGGCCGAGCTCGTGCGCGGCGCGCAGATCGTCCGGGGTATCGATATCCAGCGCGAGGGCAGGGGCGTGCAGCACGCCGACCGTTCCGGGTTCGAGCGCGCGCAGCCGTGCGCGGAAGCCGCTGTCACCCTGGCCGTCGGCGAGATCGGCGAACCACGCGCCGGGCACCACCGCCGGCACGCCGAGCGTGCCCAGCAACAGGGTGGCCGCGCAGCCTGAGGTTGACTGGCTGGCACTGTCCAGCAACGCCTGCAGATGCGCAGCCTCCAACGCGGGCTGGTCGCAGGCGACCACAAGCACCCGTGCGGAGGCCTGGACCATCGGCGCAGCGACCACCAGGCTGCTGCCCATGCCGCGCTGCGGCTGTGGATTGAGCGCCTGCACGCATTCGAGGTCGGCCACCGCATCGGTGAGCGGTCCAGACGCCTCGGGCAGCACCACCACCAGCACCGAAGGTACGGTGCCTGCTGCCAACCGGACCATGCGGTGCAGCAGGGTCTCGCCATCGCGGCGCAGGAGCTGTTTAGGGCGGCCCAGCCGCGTGCTCGCGCCTGCGGCGAGCACCACGGCGGCATGGGCGTTCATCACGGCACTTCCGGCACGCCGTGCCGCCATGCCTGCAGCTGGGCGGCAATGCTCAGTGCAATGGCCTCCGGCCCCCGCCCACCCAGCCCCAGCCCGATCGGCGAACGCAGGCGGGGGGACAGCGCTGCCCGTGCTTGCGGGGACAGCAGTTTGAACAGGTCGTCGCGCCTTCGCCCCGGCCCCAGCAATCCGATGAAGGGAATCGAGGTGGCCGCCAGGGCGTCCAATGCTTCCCGGTCCATCTCGAAATTGTGGTGCATCACCAGCACCGCATCCGGAAATGGCCCGTTGGTCCACCGCGTGCGGAAATCGGTGGACGAACCCGCGCTAACACCGGACCGTTGGGCGGGTGGCACGACAGCAGCAAGCCGCCCCTGCCACCGCGGGCGCGGCTCACGCACCTCAACCCGCCATCCCAGGCCCACCAGCAGGGGCAGCAACGGCGCGGCCTCCGGGCCCGCGCCCAACACGACCACGCTCGGCGCACGCCGCCATTGCAGCTGCCACTCCCGGCGAGGCGCTTCCCAGTCGACCGGCGGACTGGCGATGCCATGGGAAAGGCCCATGTCGCCACAACGCCATTGCAGCGTTCCGTCACCGTGCAGCCTGAGCTCCAGCGTCTCCTCTGCCCGCAGCCACGGATCAAGCACGCTGTGGATGCCGGCAAGCGACGCCAGCGGAATCAACACCACCCGTTGCCGCCCGCGGCAGCCCACCGCGTTGCCGGCAAACAACGCGTCATCGTCGCGGGTATCGATCTCCATCCATGCCAAGCTGTTGTCGTCCACGGCCTGCATCGCGTGGCGTTCAATCTCCGGCTCCAGGCAGCCACCGCTGAGCCAGCCGACGTGACCGTGATCGGAAAACAGCACCACCGTGCCGGCGCGCGTATAGGTGGAACCTTCGGTTTCCAACACCACCGCCAGCGCCGCGCGGCGACCCTCGCGCAGGGCATCGAGGGTCGCCTCGAACACGAGGCCGGGGTTACCGTCCTCGGCATCCAGGGGCGTACTGGCCAGGCCGGCACTCATCCCAGCGCGGGCAGCCCGGCCAGCAGTTTGTCCAGCGTGATCGGATATTCGCGCACGCGGGTGCCCGTGGCGTTGTAGATCGCATTCGCCACCGCCGCACTGACACCGCACAGGCCGAGCTCGCCCACGCCCTTGGCCTTCATCGGCGACGACACCGGGTCGGTCTCGTCCAGGAACACCACCTCCTGGTGGGGAATGTCGGCATGCACGGGCACTTCGTAGCCGGCCAGGTCGTGGTTGACGAAGAAGCCCAGCCGCGTGTCCACCGCCAGCTCTTCCGACAAGGCCGCGCCCACGCCCATGGTCATGGCGCCGATCACCTGGCTGCGCGCGGTTTTGGGGTTGAGGATGCGCCCGGCGGCGCACACCGCCAGCATGCGCCGGATCCGGCTTTCGCCGGTGGCGACATCCACGCCTACTTCGACGAAATGCGCGGCGAAGGTGGACTGCTGGAACTTCTCTTCCAGTTCGGCGAACTCGATGGTGTCTTCCACCACCAGCTCGCCGTCGGCTGCGGCCTTGCCCAGCGCGAAGCGCTTGCCGCCGGCGCTGACCTGGCCGTCGGCAAAGGTCGCGGTGGCCGGGTCCAATCCCAGTTTCGTCGCTACCGCCTCGCGCAGCTTGGTGCACGCCGCGAACACGCCGGCAGTGGAACTGTTGGCGCCCCATTGGCCGCCGGAACCCGCCGAGGCCGGGAAGCTGGAATCGCCCAGCTTCACCGTCACCTTCTCAAGGGGCACGCCCAGCATCTCTGCGGCGGTCTGGCCCAGGATGGTGTAGCTGCCGGTGCCGATGTCGGTCATGTCGGTTTCCACCGTGACCTGGCCCGTGGCATCCAGGCGCACGCGCGCACCCGACTTCATCACCAGGTTGTTGCGGAAGCCGGCGGCAACGCCCATGCCCACCAGCCAGCGGCCATCGCGCTGCTGGCCGGGGCGCGCATTGCGCTTGTCCCATCCAAAGCGCTGCGCACCGTCACGCAGGCACTGCACCAGCTGGCGCTTGGAGAAGGGTCGTTCCGGATTGGCCGGGTCCACCTGGGTGTCATTGCGGATGCGGAACTCGACCGGATCCAGGCCGAGCTTCTCGGCCATTTCATCCATCGCGATTTCCAGCGCCATCAGCCCCGGGGTTTCGCCCGGCGCGCGCATGGCGTTGCCTTCCGGCAGGTCCAGGTGCGCCAGGCGCAACCCGGCCAGCCGGTTTGCGCCTGCATACATCAGCTTGGTCTGCTGGAGTGCTTCTTCGGGGGAGCCGCCGGGCAGGTTGCCCGACCACGATTCGTGACCGATCGCGGTGAGCGTCCCCTGCGCGGTGGCACCCAGCCGGATGCGCTGCAGCGTGGCCGGACGATGGGTGGTGTTGTTGGCGATCTGCGGGCGCGACAGCGCGACCTTGACCGGGCGCTTCGCTGCGCGCGCACCCAATGCCGCCAGCAGCACGTCCGAACGGACGAACAGTTTGCCGCCAAAGCCGCCGCCGATGTACGGCGAAACCAGGCGCACGTTCTCCTTCGGCAGTCCCAGGGTCTTGGCCAGGTCGGTCTTGCCCCAGTCGATCATCTGGTTGGAGGTCCACACCGTGAGCTTGTCGCCTTCCCACGCGGCAAGGGTGGCGTGCGGCTCCATCATCGCGTGCGACTGGTCGGGGGTGTGGTAGAGCGCGTCCAAGGTGACCGGTGCCTCGCCGAAGGCCTTCTCGAAATCGCCCACGCGCGCGTCCGGGTCGGTCTTCTGGAAGTTGGTGCCGGCCTTCTTCGCCGCGGCCAGGTCGTAAGCGCCTTTTTGCGTGGTGTAGCGAACCTTGACCAGGCCGGCCGCGGCGCGCGCCTGTTCAAAGGTCTCGGCCACCACCAGCGCCAGCGCCTGGTGGTAGTGCGAGATCTCCGGCCCGCCCAGCAGCGCGGCGGTATTGCGTTGCGACTTCTGCAATGGCCCGGCGTTGTCGGCGGTGACGATGGCCAGCACCCCCGGGGAGCGGCGTGCGGCATCCAGTTCCATGCTGCTGACCCGGCCCTTGGCGATGCCGGCCGTGACCACGTAGCCGTATGCCGGCGCGGCCACCGCGTCGTGGCGTTCGTAGGCATACGGGGCATGGCCGGTGGTCTTGAGCGGACCGTCGATACGATTCAACGGCTGGCCGACCACCTTGAGCTGGTCGATCGGATTCTTTCCTGCAGGCGTGTCGAATCTCATGGCTTATCCCTTCGCCTCCAGCAGCACGGCGGCGAGCGTGCGTTCGGCCAACTGCACCTTGAAGGCGTTCTGTGACGAGGGCGTCGCGCCTTTCAGCAGCGAGGCCATGACAGCAGCCGCGCCCTGCGGCAACAGCGCGTCGGCTTCCGGCGTGCGCCAGGGCTTGTATGCCACACCGCCCAGGGCGACCCGACCACTGCCGTCGCGCTGGACCACCGCCGCCACCGACACCAGCGCAAACGCGTACGAGGCGCGGTCGCGCACCTTGCGGTAGATGTGGGTCCCGCCAAGCGGAGCAGGCAGCACCGCAGCGGCGATCAATTCGCCCTTGTCGAGCACGGTTTCCACCTGCGGCGTGGTGCCGGGCGCGCGGTACAGGTCATTGAGCGGGATGCGCCGGCTGGAGCCGTCCGGGCGGATGGTTTCCACCACCGCGTCCAGCGCCATCATCGCCACCGCCATGTCGCTGGGATGGGTGGCGATGCAGGCCGGGCTGGCGCCAACCACTGCCAGCTGCCGGCTGATCCCGCCGATGGCCCCGCAGCCACTGCCCGGCAGGCGCTTGTTGCACGGCTGCGCGGTGTCGTAGAAATACGGGCAGCGGGTACGCTGCAGCAGGTTGCCGGCGGTGGTGGCCTTGTTGCGCAGCTGGCCGGAGGCGCCGGCGACCAGCGCGCGGGTGAGCAGGGCGTAGTCGCGACGGATGCGCGGGTCGGCCGCCAGGTCGGTGTTACGTACCAATGCACCGACGCGCAGGCCGCCTTCGGCAGTGGCTTCGATGGTATCCAGCGACAACCCGTTGACGTCGATCAGGTGCGCCGGCGTTTCGATCTCCAGCTTCATCAGGTCCAGCAGGTTGGTGCCGCCGGCAATGAAGCGCGCGCCCTGGGTGCGGGCCGCGGCAGCGGCCGCTTCGGCCGGCGTAGTGGCACGCTCGTAAGTGAAGGCCCTCATGCGCGCGTTCCTCCGACGTCTTCGATCGCTTCGACGATGTTGGAATAGGCGCCGCAGCGGCAGATGTTGCCGCTCATGCGTTCGCGTATCTCATCGGCGCTGAGCGTGGCGCGGGCGCCGAGGTCATCGGTGACGTGGCTGGGAATGTTGTCGCGCACTTCCTGCAGCACCGCCACCGCCGAGCAGATCTGCCCGGGGGTGCAGTAGCCGCACTGGTAGCCATCATGTTTGACGAACGCAGCCTGCATCGGGTGCAGTTTGTCCGGGGCGCCCAGCCCTTCGATGGTGGTGATCTTCGCGCCCGGGTGCATCACCGCCAGGGTCAGGCAGGCATTGATGCGGCGGCCGTCCACCAGCACCGTGCAGGCACCACATTGGCCGTGGTCGCAGCCTTTCTTGGTGCCGGTCAGGTGCAGGTGCTCGCGCAGTGCATCCAGCAGGGTGACGCGGGTGTCCAGCTGCAGCGTGCGCGGCTTGCCGTTGACCTCGAAGGCCACCTCGGCGGTCACCGGCGCGCGTGCGCCGGCGGTGTTTCCCTGGGCTTCTGCGACCACGGTGGGGATGACCATGCTGGTGGCCGAGCCGGCGCCGAGTTTCAGCACGTCGCGGCGGGAAAGGGAAAGCTGGGGGGGCGTGCTCATGGTGTGGCTCCTCGTTGGCTGCTGCAGCCTGGCTCACGGGATCGGTACGATGATGATGGTTCAGGGGTGGTCGGCATGCGGTGAAGCGCCATGTGAATGGGGGTTGCCGCCGTGCGAGCAGACCACCCACTCGCTGTCGCCTTCCACGTACAGCTCTTTCTTCCAGACCGGCAGCCGGTGCTTGATCGCATCGATGATGTAGCGGCATGCACCGAAGGCGGCGTCGCGGTGGGGCGAGGAAACGCCGACCCACACGGCCAGCTCGCCTACCTCCAGGCGTCCGCTGCGGTGGACCCCGATCGCATCGATATCGCCGAAGCGCTCGCGGGCTTCGGCCAGGATGGTCTCGCCCTCGCTCTGCGCCAGGGCGGCGTACACCTCGTATTCCAGGCCTTCCACATCGCGGCCGTCGTTGCGGTTGCGCACCCAGCCTTCGAACGCACAGAACGCGCCGTGCGCGGGATTCTGCAGGGCCGAGCGCAGCGCCGGCACATCCAGCCCCACCGCGCTTACCGAGAACCCGCTCATCCGCCGTTGACCGGTGGGATGAACACCACGGTGTCGCCGTCCTGCAGCGGGTGGTCCCATCCACAGAAGCGCTCGTTCACGGCTACCCTGAGCGTGGACGCCGGCAGGGTGAAGCCATGCCTGGCCTGCAGCTGCGCGTAGAGCGTGCCCAGCGAATCGGCGTCGGTCTCCACGCGTTCGGCGCCCCTGTTGGCCTGTTCGCGCAGTTGCGCGAAGTAATTGAGTTCCACCTGGGGCATCAGCTGGTTTCCAGTTGTTGGCGTGCCTGCAGCAGCTCGCCGGGGGTGTTGACGTTGTCCAGGGCACTGCCAGGCGAGGGCAGCGCGTGGATCTGCAACTGCAGCAGCGCTTTGCGCGGGCAGTAGTTCCCCGCGTCGAAGCGCTCGCGCAGCAGCGGCGCGGAGGAGGGTTCCCAGATCGCACAGAGCGGCTCGGGCAGGTCGTCGTGGCGGCTGACGAACGCCGTGGCGTCCTTCATGGGTTGCCGGGCCGCCACCAGCGCGCGCAGCGTGCGCGCATCCAGCAGGGGCAGGTCGCAGGCGATCACCAGCCATGCATGACCGGGGAACGCCTGCTGCGCGGAGAGGATGCCAGCGACGGGACCCACGCTGTCGACACTGTCCACCAAGGTTGGCAGGCTGCCCCTCAGCGTTTCGCCGCGCTGGTCCGGGCGAAGCGAGACGAAGGCCTGCACCACCTCTACATGCCTGAGCAGTGCCCAGGCACGCAGCAGCTGTGGCTGTCCGGCATAGTCGAGCAGTGCCTTGTCGGCCTGCATGCGGCGGCTGGCACCGCCGGTCAGCAGCAGGGCAGACAGCGGTGCGTTCATGACGGGTACGCCAGGTCGGACTTGCCGCCGCGTTTGGCCACCAGCCGCACCTGCTCGATCACGATGGCGTGCGACAGCGCCTTGCACATGTCATACAGCGTGAGCGCGGCAATGCTGGCCCCGGTCAGGGCCTCCATCTCGACCCCGGTGGTGCCGTGGCAGGCGACCGTGCAGTCGATCACCGCACTGTCGCCCTCCATCTCGATGGTGATATCGCAGCGCTGCAGGGCAAGCGGGTGGCACAGCGGAATCAACTGCGAGGTGACCTTGGCGCCCATCACCCCGGCAATGTGGGCCACGGTCAGCACCGCGCCCTTGGGCAGCACGAAGCCGGCCTCGCGCAGCTGGGTGGCGACCTCGGGCGGGAAGCGCACCCGGGCCTGGGCGTGTGCAACGCGGTCGGTGGCGGTCTTGCCGCCCACATCGACCATGCGCGGCCGTGCATCGGCATCCAGGTGCGAGAGCAGGGGAGGGTTGGGTTCCATCATCCACCTATGTAGTGCATTTCGATGCGGCGTCCTGGCGTTGACGCCGGGCGGCCGCGCAGTTCGCTGTAACGGTCGTTGCGGGCCGACCACACCCCCGCCAGCACCGCGCGCAGGGTGGCGTCGTCCGCGCTGGCGCGCAGCAGGCCGCGCAGGTCGGTACCACGGGTGGCGAACAGGCAGGTGTAGAGCTGGCCTTCGGAGGAAAGGCGCGCCCGCGTGCAGTCGCCACAGAAGGGCGTGGTGATGGACGAGATCAGGCCGATTTCACCGCCCCCATCAACGAAACGGTAGCGGGTGGCGACTTCGCCCGGATGGCGCGGCGGCAACGCCATCAGTGGCCAGCGGGCGTGGATGCGCGCGTGCAGTTCCTGCGAGCTGACCACGCTGTCCACTGACCAGGCGGTGCGGTTGCCCACGTCCATGAACTCGATGAAGCGCAGCACCACGCTGCTGCCGCGGAAGCGTTCGACCAGCGCCAGCGCGCCGGCGTCGTTGAGCCCGCGCTGCAGCACGGCGTTGATCTTGACCCCGTCACGGAAGCCAGCGGCGCAGGCCGCGTCGATCCCGCGCAGCACGGCGTCCACGTCGCCACGCCCGCCGCTGAGCTGGCGGAACAGCGCGGGATCCAGCGTGTCCAGGCTGACCGTGACCCGGTCCAGGCCCGCATCCGCCAATGCCTGCGATTGCCGGTCGAGCAGCACGCCGTTGGTGGTCAGGGCGATATCGTCGATGCCGTCGATGCGACGCAGGCGCCGGATCAGGTCGGGCAACTGCGGGCGAAGCAGCGGTTCGCCGCCGGTCAGGCGCAGCTTGCTCACCCCCAGCGACGCGGCCTGGCGGCACACGCGCTCGATCTCATCAAAGCTCAGCCGCGCCTCCGGCGGCAGGAAGGCATAGTCCTCGCCATAGGTCGCCGCCGGCATGCAGTAAGTGCAGCGGAAATTGCAGCGGTCCATGACCGAGATGCGCAGGTCGCGCAGGGGGCGGTTGCGGCGATCCAGGAGGGGTGCGTGGACGCTCATCTCACCACCGGTGCAGCCGCAATGGCTGGCCTGCCTGGCCCGCGCTGCCGGCAACCAGCTCCAGCACGCCGGCAGTGCCGGCCAACGCCGTGAAGTCACCGGAGTTGCGCGAGGCCACGGGCTCGGCCACCGCATTGCCGGCGCCATCGTCGCGCAGATGGACCGGAATGAACTGGGCCAGTGCAAAAGCGGGCAGGGCGGTGGCGAGGGACACCTGCTCCGGTGCAGCGGGCGCAGCGCCCATGCCCGCCAGCAGCGCCGGGCGCACGTAGCGGATCAGGCAGACCAGCGACGAAACCGGATTGCCCGGCAGCGCGAAGACCCGCTGTCCTTGCGGCCCCACGCCGAACCACATGGGCTTGCCCGGCCGTTGTGCGATGCCGTGGAAGTGGCAATGCACGCCCAGCGCCTCCAGCGTGTCGGGCAGGTAATCGCGCTGTCCCATGGAAACGCCGCCGGACAGCACCAGCGTGTCGTGCGACGCCAGCAGCCGGCCCAGCGCCTCGGCAAGCAGGGTGGGATCGTCGGCGAGGTGGTGCAGGGAGGCGCGGCCGAGGCCGGCCGCCTTCAGCGCGGCCATCAAGGCCAGGTCGTTGGAACGACGGATGCGTCCGGGCGGCAGCGCTGCGTCCACGTCCACCAGTTCATCGCCGGTCGCGACGATGGCCACCTTCGGCAACCGCGCCACGGTGACCCGGGCCACGCCGTTGGCCGCCAGCAGCGCCATCTGGGGCGGTCCTATGGGGATGCCCGGCGCCAGCACCGGCGTGCCGGCGGCGCAATCGCTGCCACGGCGGTGAATGAACCGGCCGGCGACCGGCACGGCGGTGGCGCGCAGCGCATAGCCGCCAGCGGCGCGCTCCAGCTGTTCGATCGGCACGATGCAGTCGCACCCCTCGGGCAGGACGGCACCGGTGGAAACCTCGATGCAGCTGCCGGCATCTTCCAGCACCTGGCCGTGCATGCCGGCCATCTGCGCACCGACAACGCGGAGCGCGGTGGGCATCACCGGCTGCCAGCGCGTGGCCACGCCATCCATCATGACCCGGTCGAACGGCGGCTGCGCGCCTTCAGCTACCACCGGCTGTGCCAGCACACGGCCGACCGCATCCGGCAGGGCGATCTGTTCGGTGACAACGTCGGGGGTGCTGGAACGAAGCACGGCATCGGCTTCCTCTACGCTGATCAACGGCCTCATCAGTGTGTGTGGGTGGCGGGGGATGGCCCAGTCTGGCGATTCCGGCGTGATCGCCATTTCACGTCAGCGCATCACCTTGTCCGGGGTGATCGGGGTGCTGCGGATGCGCTTGCCGGTGGCGTGGAAAATCGCATTGCTGATCGCGGCCGATACCCCCACCAGGCCGATTTCGCCCACGCCCTTTGCGCCCAGGCTGCTGACCACGCGGTCATCCTCCTCGACGAACAGCACGTCCACGTCGTGGATGTCGGCGTTGACCGACACGTGGTACTGGGCGAAATCCCGGTTCATGAAGCGGCCGAACCGATGGTCGGCCTCGGTGTGCTCGTGCAGGGCCGCGCCGATGCCCCAGACCACGCCGCCGATGATCTGGCTGCGTGCCGTGGTCGGGTTGAGGATGCGCCCGGCGGCAATCGCACTGACCACCCGCATCACCCGCACGGTGCCCAGGTCTTCGTCGACCCGCACCTCGACGAACACGGCGCTGTGGGTGGCGCGGGTGAACTTCCGTTGTTCCAGCAGGTTGGGCAGCAGCAGGTAGCTGGCCTCGACGCTGGCGCGCTCAGCGCTGGCCAGCAGCGCGGTCAGCGGCACCGCGCTGGCCGGGTCGTCGCGCAGCGCCAGGCTGCCATCGCGGAACACCACATCCTGCAGACGGGCGCGCGCGAACGCGGTTCCCGGCGCCAGCCGCGCCAGGGCCAGCAACCGGCGGCGTAGTTTGGTGCAGGCGCCTTCCACCGCCGAGCCGACGGTGCTTACGTGCGACGAGCCCCCTTCGATTGGGGCCACCGGCAGCGTCGAATCGCCCAGCTGGAAACTCACCTGCTCCAGCGGAAGTCCCAACGCCTCGGCGGCGATCATGCTCATCACGGTGTAGGTGCCGGTGCCGATGTCGCTGGCGGCGCTGCTTACCACCAGCCGTCCGTCGGCGTGCAGCACGGCGCGCGCGCGGGCGAACATCTGCATGGCATCCCATTGACCGGTAGCCATGCCCCAGCCGACCCACTCATTGCCTTCGCGGCGCGAACGCGGCTGCTGCGGGCGGTCGGCCCAGCCGAAGCGGGCTGCACCCTGCTCATAGCATTCACGCAGCGCCTTGCTCGAATAGGGCTTGCCGTCGGCCGGGTTGACCTCGGCATAGTTCTTCAGGCGCAGTGCCAGCGGGTCCATGCCGAGGCCTGCAGCGAGCTCGTCCATCGCCACTTCCAGCGCATGTACGCCGTGTGCCGCACCGGGAGCGCGCATGTCGATGGGGGTGTACTGGTCCAGGTCCACCACTTTGTAGCCCAGGTGCACGTTGTCGCAGGTGTACAACTGGCCGCTCCAGTTCACCACCACTTCCACGTAATCCTCGATGCGCGAGGTTTCGCCCACGGCTTCGTGCCAGATCGAGCGCAGGGTGCCGTCGGCGTCCGCGCCCAGCTTCACCCGTTGCACGGTCTCGGCGCGGTGGCCGAAGGTGAACATCTGCTGCCGGGTCAGCACCACCCGCACCGATCTCTCCAGCGCCAGCGAGCCCATCACGGCCAGCGGCAGCTGATACTGCGGGCGCAGCCCCGCCCCGAAAGCGCCACCCACATACGGGTTGCGCACCGTCACTTTCCGCTTGGGCAGGCCGAACACATGCGATACGTACCACCGGCTGTTCTGCGACCCCTGGGTCTTGTCGTAGATGGTCAAGTGTCCGTCGTCGCCGCGGATCACCGTGCTGGCGAACAGCTCCATCGGGTTGTGGTGTTCCACGCCGTGGTAGAAATCGGCGGTGACCTGGAAGGGCGCCTGCGTGAATGCGTCGTCGGGCTGGCCCTTGTCCTTGGGCGGGGCCGAAAAGCCTGCCTTCAGCTTCTTCGGTGGGCGTGCCCGGGCCATGGCGGCCACCAGGTTGGTGTCGTGCTCGTCGACCTCGTAGTGCACTTCCACGCGTTCGGCAGCCTCGCGGGCGGCTTCAAACGTCTCGGCCAGTACCAGCGCGACCGGCTGGCCGCTGTACAGCACGGTGGCGTCGTACAGGGGGCGGAACGGGCTGCCAGCGGGCGCGGTCATGTCCTTGTAGAACAGACCTGCGCTGCGCATCCGCGGGCGGTTGTCGTGGGTGAGAATGCGCAGCACGCCGGGGACCGCCTCGGCGGCATCCAGGCTGAAGCCCAGAATGCGCCCCTTCGCGATGGTGCTGTTGACCGCCACGCCGTATACCAGGTCCGGTGCAGGCCACTCGGCGGCATAGCGCGCCTGGCCGCTGACTTTCGCACGCCCGTCGATGCGGGGCGTACCGGTGCCGGTGGGCACGTGTCCGGTACCTGCCGGGGCCACCGGCGGATGGAGCGGGTTGGGAAGATTCATGCCGGCGTCTCCGGTTGGGGGCGCGAGCTGCCCTGGTTGTCGACGGTGCCGCGTGCGGCGGTTTCGAGCGCGCGGATCACCGTGCGGCGGGCCAGCGGGATCTTGAAGGCGTTCTGGCCCTGCGACACCGCGCCCTGCACAAGTGCCTCGGCGGCGGCAGCGAAGGGCTCGGGTCCAGGTTTCGCGCCTTCCAGTACCGCTTCGGCGGCAGCTACCCGCCACGGCTTGTGCGCCACGCTGCCCAAGGCCAGGCGCGCCGCGCGGATGGTGCCATCCGGCGCGATATCCAGTGCGGCCGCGACCGAGACCAGCGCGAATGCATAGGACAGGCGCTCGCGAACCTTCAGATACGCGCTGTGGGCGGCAAAGCGCGTGGCCGGTGGCAGCTCGATGCGGAGGATCAGTTCATCGGCGGCGAGCGAGGTGTCGACGTCGGGCGTGTCCCCCGGCAGGCGATGGAAATCGGCGAACGGAATCTCGCGCTCGCCGCGCACGCTGGCTACGTGCACCACTGCGTCCAGGGCGGCCAGCGCCACGCACATGTCAGACGGATGGGTGGCGATGCAGTGCTCGCTCGCGCCCAGGATGGCGTGGTGGCGGGTCAACCCGCCGATGGCGGAGCAGCCGCTGCCCGGCTCGCGCTTGTTGCAGGGCGTGGCCCGGTCATAGAAGTAGGTGCAGCGTGTGCGCTGCAGCAGGTTGCCACCGTTGCTGGCCATGTTGCGGATCTGCGGCGATGCCGCTGCAAGCATGGCGGCGGACAGCAACGGGTAGTCGCGCTCGACCAGCGGGTGCCAGGCCGTGTCGGCGTTGCGCGCCGTCGCGCCAAGACGCAGGCCGCCGTCCTCGCGCGCCTCGATCCGGTCCAGCGGGAGCCGGTTCACGTCGATGAGTGCGCCCGGAGTGACCAGCTGCAGCTTCATCAGGTCCAGCAGGTTGGTGCCGCCTGCGATGGGCCGGGTATCGTTGCTTCCCAAGGAGCCGGCCAGGGCCTGCAGGGCGTATGCGATCGAATCGGGTCGCTGGTAGGTGGCGGGAATCATGCGGGCACCGTGCCCGGAACCCATTCAGACGCCGGGGATTCGGCCGCCAGTGGTTGTTCGGTCCCCAGCACGGACATCACCGCGTCGGTGATCTGTGGGTAGGCGCCGCAGCGGCAGACGTTGCCGCTCATCAGCTCGCGCACCTGGTCGCGGCTGCACGCCTTGCCTTCGTTGATCAAGCCCTGCGCCGAGCAGATCTGCCCCGGCGTGCAGTACCCGCATTGCAGCGCGTCGCAGGCGATGAAGGCCTGCTGCAGCGGATGCAGGTCGTCGCCGTCGGCGAGACCTTCGATGGTCTGCACCTGTGCGCCATCCTGCATCACCGCCAGGGTGAGGCAGCTGTTGATTCGCCGCCCATCCACCAGCACGGTGCACGCGCCACACTGCCCGTGGTCACAGCCCTTCTTGGTGCCGGTCAGCTGAAGGCGTTCACGCAACAGGTCAAGCAGGCTTGCCGAGGATTCGACCTGAAGCGCATGCGGGGCCCCATTGATGGTCAGGCTGAGCGGGTACAGCACGCGCGGTCGGGGGGCAGGGCGTGGGGGAGTGGCGGCAAGCAGGGGGGCGACAGACTCGCTCATGGCAGTTCCGGCTGGGGCGATGCGTCCCACCGTGCGCCATGCCGCGTCCAACGGGGGTGGAGGCGCAGTGCAGTACACGCGAAGATGCAGTTGGCTGCCCTCACGTAGACTTACTGAGCCATCCGATGGGCTGAACGATCGGTATTGGGCTGACAAGCGTTCTCAAGTGCACGTGCGTGCAGCAGGATCGAGCCGGATGGACACCATGGTGCGGGTCCTGTCGGGGTTGAATCGAAGGTCGATCCGGTGGCGTTCGCACAGGCGATGGACAATCGACAGCCCAAGGCCGTAACCGCTGCTTGCCGCGCCTTTGGTGAAGGGCTGCAGGGCGTCCGCATCGATGCCGGCACCCGGGTTGGTGATCTGCAGCCAGCCCGCTTCCACCGTAATGCTTACCTCTCCCTTCAGCGTGTGCGCGAAGGCATTGCCGATCAGGTTGGACAGGATGACACGAAGCGCGGTGGGCGGCAGGCAGGCCTTTGCATCGCCCGCCACGTCCAGCGCCAGGTGCACCGGGCGATCGCCAAGAAGGCCGGTCTGGTCCACGATCACCCGCTCGATCAGTGGCAGCAGGGTGATAGATTCGGCGGCTTCCTGCAGATGCTGTTCGCGGGCCAACATCAGCAGTGCGCTGATGGTGTGTTCCAGTTGCAGCACCGATTGGTTCATGTGGCCGAGCTGCAGGTGGAGCGCAGGGTCCAGATCGGCACGGGCCTGCATGCGCTCGCACGCACTGCGGATGACAGCCAGCGGCGTGCGCAGTTCATGACTGGCATCCCGCGTGAACTCGCGTTCGCGGTCCACGAAGGCCTCGATGCGTACCAGCAGCTCCTGCAGCGTGCGGGCCAGTGCGCCAACTTCATCGTCGGGAAGGCTCTCGGCGAACCCGGTCGGCAGATGCGTGGGACTGGCGCCGGCGACCACGTCGGAAAGCCGTGACAGCGGCGCGGTCATCCGTCGAGCCAGCCATGCGCCCAGCAGCAGGGCGATCCCTAGCACGCCAAGGCTCGACCAGCCCAACCATTGCAGGATGCCACCCCGCATCGGCCGCACCACCAACTGCTGGCTCACCTCCGCCACCAGCCACGCATCCGTTGGCTCCAGCCGCCGCAGATGATAGTGGCGACCTTGGTCACCGGCGAACTCCCGGCGCCAGGGTTCCTCAACCAACCGCGCGCCGAGCCCTTCGGGCAGGCTTGCAGCAGTCTCATGCACCGACATGCCCGGCAATGCCGGTCGCGCCCATCCCCCCTGGCTGGCGTGATGATGCAGCTGCACCTTGGCTTCCTGCTCCAGGAGCCCATTGAACATCTCGTCCTCGACCAGATAGACGAACAGCACCACGTAGAAGCCGTACAGCACCGCCACCAGCAGCGCGAAGCCGGAGAAGGCCAGCATCAGGCGGCGGCGGAGGCGACGACGCGGACGCGGTGCGGCGCTCACGTGTCCGCCTCCAGGCGGAAGCCCACGCCATGCACGGTCTTGAGCAGGGGCACCGGGAACGGTTTGTCGAGCACCTGCCGCAGGGTGTACAGGTGCGTGCGCAGCGGATCGGACTCGGGCGGGCTGGCGCCCCACAACCGCTCGACAAGCTCGCTTCGGGTCAGCGTCCGTGGCCATGCTTCGGCCAGGAGCAGCAGGAGCTGCAGGGCGGTGTGGTGGAGCACCAGTGTCTGGCCGTGTCGCTGCACCAGGTTGCTGCGCCGGTCAATGCTGAGGGTGCCAACCGTCAGCAGGTGCGGGGTGCCTGCGCGGTGGCGCTGCGACAGGGCCACACACCGCGCCACCAGTTCGGCACCGGCAAACGGCTTGACCAGGTAGTCATCGGCACCACTTCGGAACCCGGCCAGCTTGTCCTCCAACGCATCACGCGCGGTCAGCATCAACACCGGCACGTGCCGGTCGCTGCGCGCGCGCAGCTGCTCGCACACGCGCATGCCATCCAGGCCGGGAAGGCCCAGGTCCAGCACCAGCACATCGGGCGGCTCGGCCAGTGCCTCCTGCAGCCCGGAAAGGCCATCGGCGGCGAAGCGGCTGTCGATGCCCTGGCCGGCGAACAGCAGCTCGAGGTTGGCGCGCAGCGCCGGGTTGTCCTCGATCACCAGTACGCGCAGGGCAGGGCAGGTTGTCATGTCAGCTGTCGATCCGTTTCAGCAGGTCACCAGCCTGTTGCATGCCGGGCGAGGCGTCCAGTACCTCCAGCACCAGTGTCCGTGCCCGGCTGCGGTCGCCCAACCGCAGGTGCGCCTCGGCGATGCCCAGTTTCAGCTGCGGCTCGGCCATGTAAGGCATGGCCAGCTCCATGGTCTGCAATGCAGGGCGCAGTGCCGCGAGGTCCACATCCGCCGCCTTCGCCTGGTAGAAGCCCAGCATGCCGATCAGCTCGACGTGGTAGGACGCAGGATCCTGCTTCAGCGTGCGGGCCGCACCGGCCGCATCACCGCCGCGCAGGCGCTCGACCAGCGCCATGGAACGCTCGTCGCGCCCGGGCGTACGTGCCACCGGGGTCCGCCCCAGCCCGCGTACTATCGCCTCGGCCACGCCGACGGTGGAGTAGGGGTTCTGGCCCGTGACCAGGCGCCCATCGACGACCACGTGCGGCATCATCAGCGGCGCTTCGCTCCACTCACCGCCGCGTTGGCGAAGCGCGTCCTCCAGCAGCCACGGGAATTCCTTCGCCCATTTCTTGCCGAACAGAGCTTCCTCCTCGTTGGTGAAGCCGGTCAGCTGCCGGCCTGCGACCAACGGGCTGCCGTCCGCAAGCCGCACCTCGGCCAGTGCGGCAGGCCCGTGGCACACCGCCGCGATCACCGCGCCGTTGGCCCATGCGGCGCCGATCAACTGCTGCAGTGGCTGCGAGCGGGGCAGGTCGAACATGGCCCCTTTGCCGCCCACCACATAGACCGCGCGGTAATCGCTGGCACGCAGCCCGGCGATGGGCCGGGTGGCGGCAAGCTGCGCCATGGCAGCGCCATCGGCCAGCAGCTGTGCGTTGAACGGTTCGTCGGGATTGTATTTGTCGGGCTCGACCGGGCCACCCTGGGGGCTGGCCACCTCGACCGCCAGCCCGTTGGCCTTGAAGACCAGCCAGGCCTGCGAGAGCTCGTCGAATTCATACCCGGGCCGGGTCTTGCCGGCATCGCGGCCCTCGCCACTGAGGACGATCAGGACCTTGTCGGCCGCCAGTGCGGCGGGCGGGAACAGCAGGGCGGCGCCCAGCAGCAGGGCAGGAAGGAAGCGGTGCATGGCAACTCCAGATCGGATGGTGATCGGGAGCATGCACCGCGCCCTTCAAGCAGACTTCAAGTCACGGTTGTCGCGTCAGTTGGCGCTGTCGCCATGGCGCACGGCAAAGATGATTTCCTTGCGGTGCATCTCCGCCAGCTCCGACCGGGCCACCACGATTTCATCGTCCATATCCCACACGACCTCCTTGAGGTCGCCACGCAGCTCGCGCTTGGCCGACATTTCGTCATCCCAGGCGCTGCTGTCGGTGACCACGGTGACGGTGTCCGGCTCGACCTTGATGACCTTCAGCAGGCCGTAGGCCTTCTCGCCCGGCTGCTGGAACTCGGCAAACTCCGAAAGCACCGCTGCATACAGGTCACCGACCTTCGGGTCGTTCGTCTCGGCGGCCTTGTCGCCGCCACGGGCGCAGGCGGTGAGAAGGCTCAGCGAGGTGAGCAGCAGGGCAAGGAAGGCAAGCTTCTTCATGGCTATCCATAATCTGAAGGGTAGAAAGTGGCGGCATTCTACCTCACCCGCTGTTGCGCACGACCCGCTTGCGGTACTCGCGCACGTTGTCGCCACGGATCCGCGTTTCCTGCGTGCCGGTGATGGTATCCACCTGCCGGTCCGAGCCGGTCACCGGTTTGGCCTCCACCGTGGTCTCACGCTCGAACGCATGCGACTTGTCGGTGTTGCGGTAGTACCGGTACAGGCCCCAGTACAAGGCGGTTGCGCTGGCGGGACCCGCCAGCAGCAACCAGAGACCACTGTCATCGCTCATGAGGCAGCTACCAGGAACCAGAGGGTGATGGCTTCAACGATGGTGCCGGTGGTGAGCGCGGCCAGCAGCAGCTTCCACTGCTGCACCGGCACGCTGCCCATGGTTTCACCGGTACGCCCGTTGACCGCGATGTAATGCAGCATGCCGCCGTTGCGGCCGGGCTGGTGGTACGAATACAGCCACACCGGCAGGTACATGGAGACCCAGCGCGAGCCGTGCAGGTCCACGCGTTCCTGCTCCCAGCGCACGCCACGGTCGTAGCGGCGCACCGAACCTTCCACCTGCGCGCGGGCGATGGACAGTAGCTGGTCTTCCAGCCGAGGCTTCATCTTCTCGACGTCCAGGTTGCGCTTCTCGGACGAGAAGCCCAGCAGGTACGACGCGTTCCACTTCAGCGCATTCTTGGTGTCGAACGGCAGGATCGCATTGATGATGTTGTTGGTGTTGGCCTTGGTATCCAGGTTGCCGCGCTCGGCCGACGATTCCAGCGGCAGGTCATCCACGGTGAAGTCCACCGCACGGTCCACCTGGTATACATCGGCGTCGTAGTAGGTCTTCTTCTTGTCACCTTCGCCGCGGGTGTACTGGCGGGTCTTGATTTCACCCTTGCCGGACACGCTGGCGCTGACATTGCTGTCCACGATCATGTAGGGCATGTAGACACCCACCACGTTCTCGGGCGTGAACTGGTCCTTGAAGGCCTTCAGCGCGAACAGCCGGCGCTTGTCCACGAACTGGCGGATGCGCGCCACTGCATCGTCTTTCGTGATGCGGAAGGGCAGCACAGCATCGGGCACCGCACCGTTGGCGACCTGCTCGTTGACCCCGAACACATGGCGGCACCAGTGGCAGCGCGCGGTCATGGTGGTTTCGGTGTTGATGGTCACTTCGGCGCCGCAGCCGGTGCACTTGAAGCTCATCAGGCTGGCGGTGCCGGCCTCGATGTCGCGCGCGCCCGACGCGATGATGGTGCCGCGCAGCTGGTCCAGGCCTTCGCCCAGCCCGAACTCCTGCTCGACCAGCGCGCCATGCCATTCGTTCCGGCAGAACTGGCAGACCAGCACATCGGTGCCCAGCTTCAGGCGCACATCGGTGGAGCCGCACTTGGGACAGCGGTTCAGGCCGTCCTTGAGCTCTTCGGCACGGGTGTCGAGTGCGACCGGGTCGGGCGCCTCGATCTCGGCGCGGATCGGGTCGGGCAGGGTGGCCGGGTCAAGCGGGAAGCTGCCCGGCAGCGGCGGCACATCGCGCGGCGAGCCAGGGCCGGTTACGGCGTTCGGCAACGGCGGCGGGCCCCCGGGTAGCGGGGGCGGGGTTCGGGGGTCGGACATGGTTATCGTGTGTCCGCCTTACAGACCCAGTGCCTTGGCCTTGAGCGCGTTGTAGTCGTCCTGGGTGATCAGGCCGAGGTCCAGCATCTCCTTGGCCTTCTGCAGCTTGGCCACCGGGTCATCGGCCGCCGGGGCTGCCGGGGCGACCGGCTGCTGCATCGCGCCGGCGCCGAACATGCCGGTCGCCATGCCCACACCGACCAGGCCCGCCGCGCCGCCATTCTCACCGGCCGACTGGATGCCCTGGGCCACGCTGGCCTGCAGGTTGGAATTGCCACGCCCACCCGAGAGCGCATCGGCGCGCTGCACCGTCTTGAGCAGTTCGCGGGTGTTGGCGTCGTATTCGATGGAAACGATGGCGGTCTTGACGATGGCCAGGCCACGGTCGGACTTCCACTGGTAGCCCTGCTCAACCGCCGCCGACAGGCTCTGGGCAAAGCCCAACGAATCCTGCTGCAGCTTGGTGATGCGGTTGCCCTTGCCCGGGTCGTTGGTATACAGGCTGAAAGCCGGCGCGAGCGAGCCAACGACTTCATTGAACAGCTGGCTGGCCGCCGCGTTGTCCAGGTCGGTGAAGTCGAATACCTTGCCCGGCTGCAGGTAGCTGGCCGGCACGAAATTCTTCACGAACAGGATCGGGTCGACAATCTTCAGCGTGTACGAGCCACGGGTAACCGCGCCTACCTGGGTGTTGAGGAAGCCGTCGTCCCAGTAGATCTCCGACTGGGTGCCAAAGCGGTTGTCGGGCAGTTCCTTCAGCGAGACGAAGAATGCCGCCTGCTGGCCGCCCGGCTGGCCGCCGAACTTGAAGCGCTCCCAGCTCTGCTTGATGAGCGGGGTGACGATGCCGTCGCCGGCGAAGATCGACTGCGAGTTGAGGTCATCCGACCGCCACTCATAGCCACCCGGTTCGGCGACGAAGCCGGTGATGGCCCCGTCCTGGAACAACAGCAGGCCGTAGCCTTCCGGGACCACGATCCTGGAGCCGTTGGTGATGATGTTGGACGAGCCGCTGGTATTGGAGCCACGACCGGCATTGGTGCCCTGCGGCACGGCCGCGAACAGCGCCGCGGTGGCCGGCAGGCCGGCCGGCACGGTGTAGAAGTCCTTCCACTGGTCGGCCAGCACGCCGCCCACTGCACCTTTCACTGCCTGGATGAGACCCATGACCCGCTCCCTGAGATCCAACGACGGGCGGGGTGCCCGTCACGATGGAGGGACTATAGCAGCGGGGCATGGTCCGGGGATGGGCGTTTCCGGCAGTGGAGGCCTTACGGCAGGTCGCACTTCATCTTACCGTCCACATAGTACGGCTTGGGCACGTTCGGGTTCTCGCTGGTCTTCTCGAAAACCACCTCAAAGGAGGCCGCATCCGGCGTGCCCTTGCGCTCGGTGCAGGCGTCCTGCAGCTTCTTCTTGACCGCGGCGATGCCCGCGTCGCGGTTGGCGCCGTCGGCGCTGTTGGTCAGGTTGGCGACCTCCGCGAAGGCGAGGGAACTCATGCCCAGCAGGCATCCGGCAAGAATGGCAGCGTGCAGCTTCTTCATTGCGACTCCTTTGCAGTGTTCGATTGCTTCCCTCGATCAAGCCGAGCGGAACGATTGATGCGCCGGGCGTTGTGCCTGCAGCGCGCTGCTAGGATAAGCAAGGCAGGTTAAGGCTTCGTGGTCGGTACTGGACGGAAGGGGTGATGCAGGATGCTTATCAAGGTGATGGCGTGGTTGCTGGTGCTGGCGGCGGCATTCTTCGCGATGGTTGGAGCCGCGCCGTTCGGTGGCGGCGTGTTCTTCCCGATCATCTCGTTGCCGGCGGCCGCGTTCTTTGCATGGCGCGGAACGGTGGTGGCGCCGCTGCTGGTCGTCGTCCTGGCGTGGATCGGCTTCCGTATCTCGGTCATCCCGCGCGAAGAGATATTTGATGGGTGGGTATTGCCTGCATGGCTGGCGCTGTGGGTTGCGGTCCTGGTTGTGGGGCTGTTTCACTCCGGTCGCTCGCGGCGGCGGCGCTCATAGAGCTTCATGTCGGCGCGGTTGATCGTATCGGCTACGGTTTCGGAGGGGCGGCTGATGGCGCAGCCGCCTGAGAAGCGGACCGGTGCGAGGTGGGCGCGCGCCTGGTAGGTTTCTTCCAGCACCTGCAGCCGCTCCATCCTGGCGCCGGGTACGAACACCAGGAACTCATCGCCGCCCAGCCGTACCACCACCTCGTTTTCTTCCAGCGGGCTGGAAAGGAACGCCACGAACTCGACCAGTACCGAGTCGCCGTGCGCATGCCCCTGGGTGTCGTTGATTTCCTTGAAGTGGTCCAGGTCGAACACCAGGCAGCCCCACGCTTCCAGTTGCTGCTGCGCGAGTTCGGCCAGGTAGCGCCGGTTGAACGAGCGGGTCAGCGGATCGCGGATCGCCATCTCCAGCAGCTGGCGCTCCTGCAGGTGCTGGGTGGTGATGTCCTGCGCGTGGCCCAGCACGTACGGCGGGTCAGCTTCGGTATCGAGCACGTTGTGGTACGCCCAGTAACGGCGTGAGCCATCGTCTGCCACCAGCTCCATCAGGCCGGAGTCGCTCTGGTTCTCCGCGACGCGTTGCAGGTAGTACTGGAGCTGATCCTGGCGTTCCAGCGGAATGATCTCTGCCAGCGAACGACCCAACAGTTCGGCTTCCGGGCGGCCCAGCGACAGCGAGGCTGCAGGATTCACGGACGTGATCTCCCCGGACAGCGTGTGCGTGCAGATCAGGCCCAGGCTGTGCTGGAACAGCCGGCGGTAACGCGCTTCGCTCTGCGCCAGTGCATCGACGGCGGAGCGTTGTTCCGTGACGTCCTGGATGGCGCCGATCAAGCGTGCGCCGGTCGCGTCCTCAACGCGCTTTCCGACGATATGCAACCAGCTGCGTTCGCCCGCAGCGGTGATGGCGCGAAGCGTCAGGTCGATGGGCGAGCCATCGGCGGCGCATGCGGCGATCGCTGCCTCCAGCTGCTCTTGGCCCGGTTGCGGGTAGAAAGACAGGGCGGCACCCACATTCGGATCGAAGTCCTCGGGTACGCCATGGATCAAATGGGTCTCACGGGTCCAGGACAGCGTATTGGTGTCCAGCGCCAGCTCCCAGCCGCCCACCTTGGCCAGTGTATTGGTCTGCTCCAGGAAGGCTTGGCTTCTCAGCAACTCCTGGTGCAGGCGTGCACGTTCGGTCATGGGTTCCTCCGCAGCATCTGCCGCCATCGTAGGGACCGGGCCGGAAGCGGTTGGTGAAGCTGCTGCAGAATTACCAGGATGTAATGTTATAGTGTCACACTACGCGCCCAGGCCGGCATCAGGCCTCCCCTCCAGATCTGTGACGCCCTCCTCTAAATGAAACGCCTTGCCTTGGTGACGGCCGTCGCCGCCGTCGTTTTTGCCCCCGAATCCCGCGCCCAGTCGTCTGACTCCGCACTCACCCTCGGCAAGGTCGATGTGCACCAGCACACCGAAGGCCAGCTCACCGCCCACCAGGTGCTGACCTCTGTGGACGTGCTTGGCGCCGACCAGATCGAGGACAAGAACGTCTCGCACAGCTGGGAACTGCTCGGCCAGATGCCCGGCATCCAGCTCACCGAAACCCGCCAGGGCGCCGAATCGGGCAAGGTCAGCTTCCGCGCCTTCAATGGCGAGGGCTACCTCAATGCGATCAAGACGCTGATCGACGGCGTGCCCAGCAACGTCAACAGCGGCAACCAGCGCTTCATCGACATGCTCTTCCCTTTGGAAATCAGTTTCATCGAAGTGGTGCGTGGCACCAACGACCCGCGTTATGGCCTGCACAACATTGGCGGCAACGTGAACTTCGGCACGCGCCAGGGGGGCAACTACACAGATGGCAGGTTCGGCTACGGCAGCTACAACACCCGCGATGCGCAGTTGGCCATCGGCAGTGAGAGCAACGGATTTGCGCAGAACTACTTCATCGGCACCCAGGCGTCGGACGGGTACCGTGACCATGACAGCTCACGCAAGTACGCCATCGGCGGCAAGTGGTTCTACGGTGACCTGGACGACGGCATGCGCATTGGCCTCACCGCACGCGCCTACCACCACGAAGCCGATGAACCGGGCTTCATCACGGCTGAGGAACTGCGGACCGACCGCCGCGGCTCACAGCTGCGCAACGCCAACGATGGCGACGACCGCGACATGCGCCAGATCGGCGTGCACATGGACCTCAAGCTGGCCGACACCCTGTTCCTGGGCAGCAGGCTCTACTACAACCGCTACGAAGATGACCGCCGGGTAACCTTCAGCGACCTGCGCACCGGCAATGCGCCGCGCCAGCGCCGTGTGTGGGACGAAAAGCAGACCGGCATGCTCACCACGCTGACCTGGCAGCCCGGCGCCACGCTTACGCTGGAAGGCGGGGTAAATGTCGAGCACCAGGACAACGGCTACATCCGCGAGCGTTTCAGCTACGCCGAGCCCACCGACTTCAGCGCCACCCCCGCACGCGTGCAGAACAACGACCGCCACACCTTCGACAACTACGGCGCGTATGTGCAGGCGATCTACCAGCCCATCGAGGCGCTGAAGATCGTGCCGGCCTACCGGGTGGACCGTTTTGACGGAGATACCCAGTTGCCGGGCGGCATCACCGGCCCGCTGCAGCGCTACGGCACCATCGAGCAGCCCAAGCTGAGCGTGGTCTATGCCCTCACTGACAGCACCAACGTCTACGCCAACTGGGGCCGGACCTTCCAGGTGCTGACCGGCTCCACCGCGCCGGCTTACCTCACGCCGGGGCAGGGCGCCATGAACCCGTCCACCAACACCGGCATGGAGCTGGGCATGAAGTTCAGCCCGTTCGCCGGCAGCCAGGCGCGCATCGCGGTATGGCAGCAGGATGCGGCCAACGAGGTCTCCAACATGCCCGCCACCGGCACCACCGTGACCCTGGGCAAGACCCGCCGCCGTGGCCTGGATGCGCAGATCAGCGCGCAGGTAGGCGAGAAGTGGACGGTATGGGCGTCCCACGCGTACCAGGAGGCCAAGATCGAGCGCGATGGTCGCGATGCCAGCGTGTCGCTGGACGGTCGCGAAGTGGCCGCCACCCCGCGTTACATCAGCAACATCGGCCTGGATTACCAGGCTACCGAAGCACTGCAGTTTGGGCTGCAGGGCAGGGCGCAGGGCGATTACTACCTCGAAGAGCGCAATGTGGCCGGCAAGTACGGCGGTTTCGCCGTGCTCGACCTGAGCGCCCGCTATGACATCAATCCCCGCTGGAGCGTGGATCTGCAGATGAAGAATGCCACCGACCGGAAGTACGACTATGCGTGGTACGACAGCTTCTTCTGGGAGCAACCGCAGCCGATGTTCTCACCGGCTGCGGGGCGCTCGCTCCATATCGCCTTCAACATGAAGCTCTGATGGATCAGAACCGCGCAGTAGCGCCGACGAAGAAGGTGCGCGCACCGCCGTCGTAGTTGTTGCCTTCGTCGATGGTGGAGACGTCGCCGGCGTTCAGCACGCCTGCGCGCAGGGTCAGGTTCTCGTTGACGTTGAACCCGGTCACCAGGTCCCATGTGGTGTACGCCTTGGCAAACGTGGAGCTGGTGCTGGAGACCAGCTGTTCGCCGATGTGCTGCGCGCTCAGGTTCAACGACCACGCCTCGGTCACCTGCCAGTCCAGTGAGGTGTTGGCGGTGATCTTCGGCACCACCAGCAGGTTCGCGCCGGTGGTGCGGTTCTTGGATTCCAGCATTCGGGTGGCGTTGGTGGTCCAGCTCAGGCGCTCGTGCAGGGGCACGGTGACGCTGGCTTCCACGCCGCGGGTGCGTGCCTTCTGGATGTTCTGCGCCACCGTCCACCAGAAGCCGTTGACGAAGCTGGAGTCGTAGCCGGCAATCTCACGCAGCGGCACCTGCTCGATCTTGTCGTCGAAATCGGTGAGGAAGTAAGTGGCCGAGGCCGACCAGCCGCCGCGGTCGAAGCCGACGCCCAGCTCGTAGTTGGTGCTGGTTTCCGGTTCCAGATTCGGGTTGCCGGCCATGTAGCAGCCGGTGGTGCCATCGGCGCTGACCGAGCGGTTGGTCCAGCCTTCGACGGTGAGGCTGCGGCAGCCGTTGCCGCCGGACTGGGTGGCGGCACCGGCGCTGCCCTGCTTCAGGTTCGGCGCACGGAAGCCCTGCGATACGCCACCGCGCACGGTCCAGTCATCGGACGGGTGCCACACGCCGTAGATGCGCGGGCTCAGGTTGTCGTCGTAGTTTTCGGTGTTGTCCCAGCGCAGGCCCAGGGTGAGCGTGAAGCGCTCATGCAGGGTGATGTGGTCTTCGGCGAACAGCGCCCACGAATCGGCCTCGTTGGTCGGGCTGATCCGTCCGCTGCCGCTCCAGGTCACGGGCACGGTGCCGATGGTGTCGGTGTTCTGCAGTTCTTCGCGCTTCCACTGGCCACCCACGTTCAAGCGGTGCTCGAAGCCCAGGTGGAAGCCGGTGGCGAAGGCGCTATCGAACACGGTTTCCTTGGCGTGGTTGCCCACCTGGCTGCCCTTGTCCTCGTAATCGTTCTGGGTCAGGGTGGATTTCGAGGTGCTGGCATCGCCATAGCGGCCGTCATGGGTTACCACGTAACCGGTGTGCACCAGCTTGGACAGGCCCCATGCGCCGACATCGCCACCCCCACTGTTGCGCTGCACGCCATGGACGGCTTCGAAGCCCATGGTGTGGTCGCCGTTGATCGCCCAGTTGAGCAGCGCGTTGGCGTTCTCGGCCTTGGTGCCCGGGGTCTGGCCACGGCCACGATCGGATTCGCGATCGGTCACGTTGGCGCCGATGCGCAGGCCCAGGTTTTCCGTGAGCGGGCCGCTGAACAGCGCGCCCATCTGGGTGGTGTTGCCGCGCGTGGACGAATCGGGCTTGCTGTAGTTGAAGGTGACCGAGCCACCCCATTCCGGAGCGATCTTGCGGGTGATGATGTTGATCACCCCGCCCATGGCGTCGGAGCCGTACAGCGACGACATCGGGCCACGCACCACTTCGATGCGTTCGATCATGTCCGGTGACAGCCAGTTCAGATCCTGCGGGCCCAGGTCATCGCGATAGTTCACGCCGGAGGAATTGCCCTGGCGGCGGCCGTCGATGAGGATCAGCGTGTACTGCTCGGGCAGGCCACGCAGGCGGATCTTCGATTGCGCACCAGACAGCGCGTAGCCACCGGTCACGCCCGGCACCGTGCTGAGCAGTTGGCCGATGCTGGTCACCGGCTTGCGCTCGATTTCCTGGCGGGTGATCACGCTGATGCTGGCCGGGGCGTCCTTGATCCACTGCTGGGCACCGGTGGCGGTGACCACTACCGTGTCCATGTTTTTGGCGTCGCCCGCGGCATCAGCGGCCGCATGGGCCTGGGGGGAGAGCGCGAGGGTGATCGCGGCGGCCAGAACGGCGGCGGCGTGAGCGGAACGGGGGGAGGAAACGTGCATCGAGCAAACTCCTGAGTAAGAGGGTCCGCTGGCGATGGCTGGGACGTCCGTGTGCGTTGTTCAAACAACTTTAACAATCGTATCACGAATCATTCGCATCAGATACATTGCGACATGAAGGCGCCAGCATCCTGCCGGCGCCTTTGCGCGCCTCACCAATCGGTGGGCGCGTAATCCTTCAGGAACTGGCCCCACACGTGCTCACCCGTGTTGAAGCCGTGGATGATCGGGTCGACGATCCGCGCGGCGCCATCAACGATATCCAGCGGCGGGTGGAAGCGTTCTTCCTCCACCTTGCGCGCGGCGATCTCTGCCGGATCCTCATCGGTCACCCAGCCGGTATCCACGGAATTCATGTGGATGCCATCGTTCTGGTAATCGGCCGCCGAGGTGCGCGTCATCATGTTCAACGCGGCCTTGGCCATGTTGGTGTGCGGGTGGCGGGTGGTCTTGAAGTTGCGGTAGAACTGCCCCTCCATCGCCGACACGTTGACGATGTGCTTGTCGCGCTCGGGCGAACGCAGCATCAGCGGCTTCAGGCGCGCGTTGATGATGAAGGGGGCGATGGCGTTGACCAGCTGCGTTTCCAGCAGTTCCACCGACGGCACTTCGGCCATCAGCAGGCGCCACGAATTGCGCCCACGCAGGTCGACCTGCTGCAGGTCCTGGTCCAGCCGGCCTTCGGGGAACAGGTGCTGCTGGCCCAGCAGTTCGTCGGCCAGCAACGGCACCTGCGAGAGTTCGGCGGCGCGGGTCAGGCCATCGGCCCCCACCAGCGCCTGCTCCTGCAGCGACGGCACGTTGGCATCCGAACCCAGGCCCAGCATCTCGGGGCTGCGCAGCCCTTCGTACTGGCCCACCAGCTTGCGGATCGTTTCCGGCAGGTCGTGCAGGGCGGCGGTTTCGCCGGCCATCATGTGCGCGTAGAACTGCGGCGGGCGACGCACGGTCTGGCAGGCGTTGTTGATGATGAAGTCCAGCCGCGTGCGGGTGGCCAGCAGCTCGTTGCAGAACGCTTCCACGCTGGGGGTGTGGCGCAGGTCCAGGCCGTATACCTGCAGGCGGTGGCCCCATTCGGCGAAGTCGGGCTCTTCGGCATAACGTGCCGCCGAATCGCGCGGGAAGCGCGTGGTCACGATCAGTTCGGCGCCGGCGCGCAGCAGCTTCAGGCCCGCCTGGTAGCCGATCTTGACCCGGCCGCCGGTGAGCAGCGCCACGCGGCCGCGCAGGTCGGCGGTTTCGGTGCGCTTGATGAAGTTCAGCTCGGCGCAGGCCGGGCACATCTGGTCGTAGAAATGGTGCAGCTGGGTGAACTTCTGCTTGCACACGTAGCAGTGGCGCAGTTCCGGCGAATGCACCGGCTCGGGCGTGGCTTCTGCGTTCCCACCGTTGTGCGCGTCGTGCAGGCCGGCCTTGTGCGGCGGGAAGTAGTTCGGCGTGCTGAACACCGGCTTGCGGCGCAGGGCGCGGATGCCGGTCTGTTCCAGCAGCGCTTCGGCCTTGCGCACCTTTTCCTGGTGGCGAACCTTGGCCTGCTGCTTGAGCATCGCCCGGCGTGCCTTGGGTTCGGGGTGGTAGACCTTGGCCACTACCTGGTGGAAACGCACGCGGTCCTCTTCCGGCAGCGTATCCAGCACGGCGCGGTCGGCCTCGATCGCCTCCAGCAGGTCCAGCGCGGCGCGCAGGCGGTCGGTCAGGGGCAGCTCGTCCTGGGGCAGGGCGTCGGCGGGAGAAGAAGCGATGGCGTTCACGTTGGATCCGGAGGTAGCGGCGGGAGGGCGGCCGGCAAGGCCGTCAACCGCGGGGGAGCGGCCCCTGCCGTTGCAGGGCAGGGGCGCTCGGAGGGCCGCTATTCTCCCCGATCCGGGGGTTTCGTGCAGGCGGGGCCTGAACCGCCGGGTTATTCCGCGTCTTCGCCGCCACGGGCCGCAGTGGGATCGTGCGCGTCCTTGGCCGCCTTGGCCTCGTCCTGCAGGTGCTGGCGGACCTTTTTTGCCTGGTCAGCGGTCACCGCGCCGGCCTTGTTGCCGAAGTCCTGGCGGATGAAGGTCGCCAGCTGCGCGATCTCGGTGTCCGACAGGCGCTCGGCGAACCCGGGCATGCCCAGGTTGGACGGACGCACGGCGGTGGAGGGCAGTTCGCTGCCGGCCAGCAGCAGGCGGATCACCGAGGTCGGGTCATCGGCCAGCACGGTCGGGTTGCCGGCGATGGCCGGGAACACATCCGTGTAGCCCTTGGCATCGGTCCGGTGGCACGCCGCGCAGTTGTCGACGAACAGCTCGGCGCCGCGGCTGTCGTTGATGCCGGTCTGCAGCTTGCGCGCGGTGGCATCGCTGGCGGTGTACGCAGAAGGATCATGCGCACTGGCCGGCAACTGCTTCAGGTACACGGCGATCGCCTTCAGGTCCTCGTCGGTGAGCTTCTGCGTGCTGTGCCGGACCACGTCGGCCATCGGCGTGCCCACCACCGCGCTGTGCGCATTGCGGGCGGTGCGCAGGGTGTCCACGATGTCCTGCTCGGACCAACGGCCCAGGCCATCGGCCGCGTTGCCGCGCAGGTTCACCGCGTTCCAGCCGTCAATCACCTGGCCGCCGGAGAGATAGGCCGTGCCCGATTCGTCCAATGCCTTTTCCTGCAGCGCGAAGCCACGCGGCGTGTGGCAGCTGCCGCAATGGCCCAGGCCCTGTACCAGGTAGGCACCGCGTGCCAGCTGCGGGTCGCTGTAGTGGCTCGGATCAAATGCCATCGCTTCCGCGTCCGGCGCGAAGGTCTTGCGCCAGATCGCCAGCGGCCAGCGCATCGACAGCGGCCAGGTGATGTCCACGCCCCGGTTTTCCTGATGTACCGGCGCGATATCGCCGTGCAGGAAGTAGGCGTGCAGCGCCCGTACATCGTCATCGGTAATGCGCGCGTAGGAGGGGTACGGCATGGCCGGGTACAGCGTGCGGCCGTCGGGGGCGATGCCGTGCCGCACCGCGCGGTCGAAGTCGTCCAGCGAGTACGCGCCGATGCCGGTTTCCTTGTCCGGGGTGATGTTGGTGCTGTAGATGTTGCCCAGCGGCGAGGCCACCGGCAGCCCACCGGCGAACGGCTTGCCGCCCGGCTTGGTGTGGCAGGCGGTGCAGTCACCGGCCGCGGCCAGGTAGCGCCCGCGCTCGATCAGCGCCGCATCGGCGGTCGGCCCGTCTGCCAGTACCCGGGTTTTGGTGGGAATGTAGGCATAGGCCAGCGCGGCCAGCAGCACGACCAGGCCGATCACCACGATCCAGAGAAGAAGCTTTTTCATGCGCGCCTCCTCAAGCCTGGACCAGGGGGCCCGGATCGGGCAGGTACTTCTCGCGGATGGCCTTGGCCGCCCAGTACGCCAGCCCGCCCACCAGTCCGGTGGGGTTGTAGCCGTTGTTCTGCGGGAAGGCGTTGGCGCCGATCACGAACACATTCGGCACGTCCCAGCTCTGCAGGTAGCGGTTCAACGCCGAGGTCTTCGGGTCTGCGCCCATGATCGCGCCGCCGCAGGTGTGCGTGCTCTGGTACTTGGTGATGTTGTAGTGCTCGCCGTTCTTCTTGGCGTCACCACTCATCGACAGCGGATTGAGCGTGCGGCTCATCTGCATGGCCTGGTCCACGAAGAACTGCGATGCCTTGATCTCGTTGGGGTGCCAATCGAAGGTCATGCGCAGCAGCGGGCGGCCGAAGGAGTCCTTGTAGTTCGGGTCCAGGCTCAGGTAGTGCTGCCGGTAGGACATGCACGCACCCTGCACCTCGTAATAGAAGTTGTGACGGAAGTTGTCGGCCGCCGCCTTCTTCCACGCCGCACCCCAGTTCGGCGTGCCGGAGGGCACGTTGATGCCGCGCACCGGGCCGGCGCCGGGCTGCCGCGCCCAGACCAGGCCGCCACCGACGAAGCCGGCCTTGGCGTTGTCCAGCTGGTTGCCGTTGAGGTCGTCCATGGTGGTACCCGCGCCCCCGATGCCGATGAAGCCGTTGGCCTGCACGTCCTTGTCGAAGAACAGCACCACCCGGTTGAGGTTCTGGTAGGAGTAGTTGCGCCCCACGGTGCCGGTGTTGGTCTGCGGATCGTAGGCTTCACCGATGCCGGAGACCAGCATCAGGTGCACGTTATAGAGCTGGAAGGCGCACAGCAGCACCATATCGGCCGGCTGCTCCACTTCACGGCCCTGCGCATCCAGGTAGGTCACGCCGGTAGCCTTGGCCTTGGTGCTGTCCAGGTTCACCCGCAGCACCTGCGAATGCGTGCGCAGCTCGAACTTCGGGCGCTGGCGGAGCACCGGCAGGATGCAGGCGTTCGGGCTGGCCTTGGAGTAGTTGAGGCAGCCGTAGTCGCTGCAGAAACCACACGCATTGCACGGGCCCAGCTGGCAGCCGTACGGGTTCACATACGGCCCGGAGGCATTGGAAGCCGGAATCGGGTAGGGGTGCCAGCCCATTTCCTTGGCCGCCTTGTAGAACTGCTCGCCGCCGAGGTAGTTCGGGTTCGGGCCGAGCGGATACTCGCCCGAGCGTGAGCCTTCGAACGGATTGCCGCCTTCCTGCACCACGCCGTTGATCACGCCGGCCTTGCCGGAGGTGCCGCACACCAGCTCGAACATGTTCAGATGCGGCTCCAGTTCGGCATAGGTGACCGGGAAATCCTGGATGGTCATGTCCGCCGGGATGAAGTTCTTGCCGTAGCGCTCTTCCACGTTGGTGCGCAGGATCAGGTCTTCCGGCAGCGGCCGGAAGTGCGCGCCGGACCAGTGGCTGCCCGCGCCGCCCACGCCGGTGCCCGGCTTGAACGAGCCCATCTGCCGGTAGGGCACGGCGGTATCGGCCAAGGTGTGCCGCACCGTCACCGTTTCCTGGTTCAGGCTCTGCAGGTACTTGCGGTGCACCGAGCCTTCCAGCTCGTCCACCACCTTCGGGTAGGCGAAATCAGGCTGGGTATCGCGGTCGCCGCCACGTTCCAGCGCCACCACGTGCAGGCCGGCGTCGGTAAGTTCCTTGGCCAGGATCGCTCCGGTCCAGCCCATGCCGACGATGACCGCATCCACTTTCGGTTTCGTGATTGCCATGCCTCAGCCCCTCCGCCCGGACAGATCCACCGGCGGCAGGGGGTAGGCCTTGTCGCGGACGCTGATCCAGTCTATGTAGTCCGCGCGCATGCCTGGGTAACCGATCATCTTCCAGGCGGCCATATCCTTGTTTGCGCCGTACTTGGGATCGGCGAAGTAGCCGTTCTTCACTTCGCCCAACAGGTTGGAGAAGAACAGCTTGCTGGAGATCGCCTCCAGCTCCAGCTTGCCGCCCTCGGCCGCCTTGAGCAGGGTTTCCTGCTGTTCGTGGCTCAGCTGGGCGAAGGTCTTGCCATCGAACTGGCTGCGGCAGTGCGCATCGAAGGCATCAATGCCGACCTTCAGGATGTCACGCAGGGCCAGCTTGCCCTGGTAGCCGAACTCGCTGGGCGCTTCCAGGAAGGGGCCCTGCATGTACCAGATGGCGCCGGCCGCGTAGGGGGTCTGCATGTGGCGGTCGAGGAACTCGGGTACGCCCGATTCCACCGCGCCGGGGCCGGTTTCATCGGAGGGGATCAAGCGGTCGCAGGCGGCGGTGATGAACGCCCACTCGGCCGCGTTGAAGAATTCGGGGGTGTAGTCCTTGGCGGCCGGGGTAGCCGGGGTGCCGGTCCCGGTGGGGGTGCCGGGGGCGCAGCCGGGCAGGGCGGCGGCGACGGGGAGCAGGGTAAGGCCCTGGAAGAAGCGGCGACGGGTCAGCGTCGGCCGGTTCTGGTCGGCATCATCTTTCATTGTGTGGCTACCTGGCGGGTGGCTGTGGCTGAGCATGGCGCGGGTCCTGTCGCGGCAGCGTGCTCGCCGAATGCGGCCGGCCCTTCCGCGGCTGGCATGAATGCGACCATTGTGTGGATGTGCGACTGTTTCCGTAATGGCAATATGGGAAAGGAACTCTTGCCAAACTGGAAACATCGGCGTGATCGACGACCTCAACGAGCTGCGCACCTTCGACCGCATCGTGCATGGCGGCAGCCTGTCCGCCGCCGCGCGCGACCTGGGCATCTCGCTAGCCGTGGTCAGCAAGCGGCTCACCGCACTGGAGCGTCGCGTGCAGGTGCGGCTGTTGAACCGCAGCACGCGACGCGCCTCGCTCACCGATGAGGGCAGCCTGTTCCACCTGCACTGCCGCCGCGTGCTGGATGCGGTGGAAGCGGCCGAGGCGGCGCTGGAGCAGCGCCAGGACGTGGTGGCCGGCGTGCTCAAGCTCACCGCGCCCAATGGATTCGGACGCCGTCATGTGGTGCCGGCGGTGCGCAGCTTCCAGCAGGCGCATCCCGGGGTGCGCGTGCACCTGTCGCTGCGCGATGAGCTGGTGGACCTGGTCGGCGAAGGCGTGGAGCTGGCGCTGCGCTATGGCGCGCTGGACGATTCCCGCCTGGTGGCGCGCGAGCTGGCGCCGAACCGGCGCATCCTCTGCGCCTCACCGGACTACCTGCAACGGCGTGGCACGCCGTCGAGCATCGACGACCTGCACGGCCACGATCTGATCGCTTCGGGCAGCCCGCCGGTATCGCAATGGGTGTTCGCGCAGCCCGGCGGCACCATCGCGTTTCCATTGGACGCCAGTACGCTCTGCGACGATGGCGAGGCGGCGCAGATCCTGGCGGTGCAGGGCGCCGGCATCGCCCGCAAATCGATCTGGGACGTGGCCGATGACCTCGACGCGGGGCGCCTGAAAGAAGTGCTGCCCAACTGCGCGCTGGCGACTTCACCGTTGAGTGCCGTGTACGCCCCCGGGAAGCAGGTTGCACCCCGGGTCCGTGCATTCCTTGGCCACATGGTGCAGCAGCTGCAGCAGTCGGCCGGCTGGCGGCATGCCAACCGGACGATGCCCGCCATTGCACTGACCGGGAGTTAATCGGCCTTGCGCTCAACCGGCGTCAATGCCGGTTTCTGCCAGCTGCGGTCCAGCACGGCCTGGCCAGGGCTGTAGTTGCGCAGGATGACGTAGAACGGTCCGGCCGGCGCCGGCAGCCAGTTGGATTCCTTGTCCTTGCCGGGCGACGCCTGCTGGATGTACAGGGTCAGGCCGCCATCGGCATCCCGCTTGAGCGTGGGCAGCATGGCCGAGTTGATCAGGTAGCGGTCCAGCGGGTTGTCCACCAGCAGCTTGCTCTTGCCGTCATACAGGGTGACCGACCAGAACGCGTTGGTCGGCGGCAGCTGGTCCTTGGCGAAGCGCAGCACGTAGTCGTGCTGGCTTCCATCGGCGGGCCTGCCCTGCGCATCCACGAAGTAACTCTGGTAGTCGGCCTCTGAAGCGGAGTTGCCGTAGATGCCCAGCTTGGCGCCGGCAAAACGGTACAGGTAGTTGTCCTTCAGCGCCGCGCGGGTGCCGAACATATCCGCACTCGAGACCTTCTCGGTGTTTATTTCAGTGGCGATGAACTGTTCCAGTGCCTGGTTGGCATCTGCGATGCCTGCGGTGATGGCCTCGCGGTCGGCCGGCGGCAGGGCGGCTGCATCGAAGGGCTTGCCGGCCTCAATGCCGATTCCCGCGAACCGTTGGCGAAGCGCGGCTTCGCTGTCCACGGTGGGCGCGAACTGCAGCAGGAAGTTGAGGTAGGAGAAGAAGCCCAGGCCATTGGCCTGTTCCGGGTCATACGGCGGGAAGGTGATCGGCGGGGCCGGCGGCGGTGCCGGCGTGCCAAGGAACGCGCTCAGCGGCTGCACCTTGTACTGCGCCTGCAGGCGCTTGACGTTGTCCAGGTCCGACGGCGAAAACAACTGGGTGCGGAACAGGCCATAGGCCAGCTGGGTTTCGGCGCGGAACACCTCGCGCACGCCCTTGGGTGTCTCGCCCTTCCAGTCCGGCCCGGCGACCATGAACACGCTGGCCTTGCCGTCGGTCGCGGCGCGGTTGATGTAGGCGAAGTTGTAGGTATACAGGTCGATCAGCTGCACGGAGAAGTAGCGTTTGGCATCGATCGCCGGCACGCTGATGACCAGCGGTTCGGCGCGCAGGTCCATCCACAGGAACGAATACGGCGTGTCCGAGTTGGGCGTGATGATCGAGGTGTCCTTCGGGGTGGCCACCTGGGCGACGTTGCCGATCTGGTTGAAGCCGGCGTGGAAGTTCGCACCCTTGGCATCCACGGCCTGCTGGTACATGGATTTGTAGCCTTCCACGATCGGGTAGCCCCAGATGTAGGCATCCTTGGCGGTGGCGCGCAGCTCGCTGATGCGGGTGGCATCAGCCGCGGCCGGGGCGGCGGGCTGCGCTGCCGAGGCAGGGTCGGGTGTTGGGGCGGCGCTTTCCGGTTCACGCTTGCCGCAGGCGACCAGCGCGCACGCGCTGATCAACAGGGCGGCCAGCCGGAGGCCGGCAATGAACGGTGAGCGAGCCTGGTTACGGGGCATGGCCATATTGTTCGCCTCCTGCGGCAAGGGATGCGGAGAGCATGACGGCGCGCTCATCCGCACTCCACCGAAATAGGTGCAGGCCGGCTGGGTAAAACTACTTAGCCCGGATCAGACCCGGGCAAGGCTGGCAATGGCGAGGATGACGGTCGCGGTGGTGACCACGGTGAAGTACAGCCATCCCAGCGCGACGAACTTGAGCGTGGTCACCAGCCGGGATTGTGCGTACACCCGCCGTTGCATCAGCCAGAGATACAGCGGCATCCACAGCAGCAGCGCCGTGATCAGCAGGCCGATGACAACCCCCGCGCCAGGCACGGCGGCAAGCTGCCCACCCAGCATCGACAGCAGCAGGATGCCCAGCAGCGCCACGCACAGGAACGCGTGGCTGTACAACGCCACCACCAGGTGCTCCAGGTACAGCCTTCCACTGCCCAGGTAGAACACCTTCAGCAGCACGGCAAACAACGGCACCAGCACGAACAGCGCCGAAGGCACCGAGCCGAAGAACGCGTTGACCAGCAGCTGCGGCCGTTCGCTGATGCGGGGCAGGTTCTTGCGGATGATCTCGGCCTGGCCGGTCAGCCAGCGGTTGGCGAACCCGGGCAGGAAACCGATCTCGACCGGGTCTGACTTCTGTGTCGCCATGTCCTGCACGGTGAAAGGTTTGGCGGCAGCGGGCTTGCGCGCGGACGCGACCGGTGGATGCTCCTTCAGTTCGCGCTCGCGCTTTGCGGCCTGCCTGTCCACCTTGGCAATGGCACTGTCGATCGGCGCGCGAAGGGACTCGGGCATTGCCTCACGCGATTGCTGCAACGGCGCCAGCAGCGCGCGGCGGACCTGCTGGACCTCGTCGTGGGTGGTGGCATCACGGAACGCACCCGGCACTTCCGGCGGGCGGGGCGTCTGGCTTACCAGGGCACCTGCGTCCACGTGCACTGCCAGCCGTGCCACGAAGAAGGTCAGCACGCTCAGGATCACGAACAGGCGGATCGGCGGGATGTAGCGGGTACGGTGCCCGGCCAGGTAGGCGGCCGCCAGCCGGCCGGGCAGCAGCAGCTGGTGCAGGGTGCGGAATATGCGCCCATCCAGGTGCCAGAACGATTCGAACACCTCTTCCACCGCGTGCCCGAAACTGCGCACCGGGCTGTGGGCGGACTGGCCGCATTCATGGCAGAAATCGCCCTGCAGCGGGGTGCTGCAGTTCTCGCAGGCGGCATGGTGGGCAAGGGCGGAGTGCATCAGTGCGCGGAGCCGGGCAGGAAAGGCGCCTACGATAGTGGGGGCGGGGTGCCGGTGCCAGTGCCGGCATGCATCAATCACTGGGCGGGGGGCGGTAGAAGTACCGAAGCAGATCCGGGGGCCATCGGCCATCCTCGAACGCACGTTCGCGCACTGCGGATGCTGTTCCCGTTCGCCCTGTTCGCGGCGGGGTTGCTCGGTTACGAGCAGGTGCGCCAGCGCACTTCCATCACCTTGTTGCTGTTGGGGGTTTGCCATGCCTGTTTCACCACGTTGCACCCGCCCGCTGCGCCGGCGCCATGGTTTTGTGTCGCTGTTCCTGGCGGCAGCGCTGGCAGGACTGTGCCAACCGGCGTGGGCGCAGGATGCCGATGCCCTGGCCAAGAAACTGTCCAACCCCGTCGCGGCACTGATCAGCGTCCCGTTTCAGTACAACTACGACGACGGCTACGCCAATGGCGGTTATCGGCATACGCTCAACATCCAGCCGGTGGCACCGTTTGCCATTTCCGAAGAATGGAATGTCATCTCGCGCACCATCCTGCCGGTGGCCTACCAGAAGGACGTGATTCCCGGCACCGACCAGGCCGGCCTGGGCGACGTGACGCAAAGCTTCTTCTTCTCGCCGAAGGAAACCGGCCCGTCCGGCGTGGTCTGGGGCATCGGGCCAGCGCTGCTGCTGCCAACCGGTACCGATGATCTGGGCGCCGATACCTGGGGTGCCGGTCCCACCTTCGTGCTGCTCAAGCAGGAGAAGAGCTGGACCGTGGGCGCGCTGGTGAACCACATCTCGGACATCGCCGGTAGCGGCTCGCGCCGGCGCGACATCAGCAACACCTTTGTCCAGCCGTTCCTGGCCAAGGCCTTCCCGGGCGGCCGCACGCTGGCCTTCAACATCGAGTCCACCTACGACTGGAAGGCCAGCCAGTGGACCGTGCCGCTCAACATCCAGTACTCCAAGGTGAGCAAACTGGGCAGCCAGATGATCAGCTACCAGGGCGGCGTGCGCGCCTACCTGGATGGCCCACGTGGCGGGCCGGACTGGGGGGTCCGGTTCACGGTCACGTTGCTCTACCCGAAGTAGAGTCGGCTCACCCCCTTACGGAACGCCGACCATGCCACTGACCGACAAGCAACTTGCCATTCTGCGGGCCATCGAGGCGACCGACCCTGTGTCAGCCGACGATGCCACCTGGGCCGTCTCCGAAGGTCTGGCGGTGCAGGCCGAAGACAGCGATATCGACCTGACCCCTGCTGGCAAGGGCGCATTGGGCGAGGTGTAATACCGGCAAGCCTTTCGCGCGCACTGCATGCCGGCTGCACGCGCGCTCCACACCGCGCTGCCTACAGTGGCTGCCATTCCACCGACGGCGCCCACAGCGTGAACCTGCAGACCTCCATGTCCCTTCCGCTCCCGCGCTGCCCGCTGCCGGACAGCTGCCAGTTCGAACTACTGGATGTGAACGCGCTGCAGGACCCGTGCAGCGGGCGCATCGTGCACCTGTACTCGATGGTGGCGCGCTGCCTGTCGTGCGAGGTGGTGTTCAAGGCGCAGGAAGGCGAGGGCTTCGTCAGCACCTCGGCCGCACGCGTGCTGCGCTGCCCGTCCGGTTGCGGCCAGCAGTCGCTCAGGGGCGCCGCGCTTCGCCAGTGGGGCGCGCAGGCAACGAGCGGCTGTGGATCGACACCGCTTCCACAATCTGTTCGGGCGTAAACGCGCAATGTCCTTCGCCGGTGGGCGGTAGCGTCCTCGGCTGGGGCGTCGCACCAGCCTTGGCGGCAAGTGCCGGGTAGACCGGCTCGAAGCGGGGCGTCACGGACGGGTCGTTAAGGTTGTACTGCAGCAGCAGCGGCCGGCGCAGCGCACCGGTGAGGCGCAGGTCGCGGTCAAGCTTCGTCTTTGCGTCGGGATCCGCGGCAATGCGCCGGACGCCGGCGTTGAACGCCTTGTCATCGCCAAAGCCGGCATACACCGTGTCCTTGTTGCTGACCGGAATGCCGCCGCTGATCTTGACCAGCTGCTGGAACACCAGGGCATGCAGGCTGACGGTGCCAGCCAGCTCATCCACCTTCAGCTCCAGGCGTTTTGCCAGTACTGCGGCTGCCTCCGGGCGGGACTGCACGGCAGCGGTGATGGCGTCGACCATCTCCCCTTGCGGCAACGTCGCAGCGGCAGGCGAGCTCAACCCACCCTCGGGCAGGCCGTTGGCGCCAGGGAAGAAGTACTCGAACGCGACCAGCGAGGTGAGCACTTCGGCGGCCAGCACATCGCCGGGCAGGTTGGCGCCGCACATCGAGATGCCACCGCTGTAGTGCTCCGGCATCCGCTCCAACGTACCGATCGCCACCGCGCCCCCCATCGAAAAGCCCAGGATCCAGCTGCGTTTCGTGTCTGGATGGCGGGCCACGAACTGCGCGCGCAGCCGCTCAAGGTCATCGATGGCCCCGCGCACGGCCCAGCCCTGGTCGGCGTACCCACTCTGCGCCACTGCATAGCCGGCCTTGACCAGCGCCTCGCTCCACGGGTTGCCCGGCCAGGGGTCCGGGCGCGGCGTTCCGACCGGCTCGAAGCCATGGGCGTACATCACCAGTTCGCCGTTCCAGTGGGCCGGCACGTCGATGCGCCAGGGGGCGTCCTGCAGCGTGCCCGTTTCGCTGTGGGTTTCCGGCGTTACCGGGGCCTTGGCCCAGCTCGGCGGAAGGAGCAGGGCGGTGCACAACCCCAGGCACAGCGAGACGGTCGCAGCAGTACGCATCCAGATCATCCTCGGTCAGGTGCCGGCGCAAGATCGACCAGCAGCGTGGGAATCAATTCGGAAACCGTGGGGTGGATCGGCACCGCCCAGCGCAGCTCATCCAGCGGCCGGTCGGCACTGATCATGTCGAGGATGCCGTGGATGGCCTCATCGCCGCTAGTGCCAAGGATCGCCGCGCCCAGGATCCGCCGGGTTTCGGCATCGGCCACCACCTTCATGAAGCCCTTGGACTCCCCCTTTTCCACCGCACGACCGACGCGGGTCATGGGCCGCTTGGAGAACAGCAGGGGGCGGCCGGACTTCATCGCCTCGGCCTCGGACATGCCCGCCCGGCCCAGCGGCGGGTCGATGTACAGCGCGTAGCCGGGCACCCGGCTGCTGACCCGGCGGTCCTCGCCATCCAGCAGGTTGGCGGCGACGATCTCGAAGTCGTTATAGGCGGTATGGGTGAACGCCCCACGGCCGTTGCAGTCACCCAGCGCCCAGACACCGGGCGCCGAGGTCTGCAGGTGGTCATCCACCGTAATGTACCCACGTTCGTCCCGCGCGATGCCGGCGGTGTCCAGACCCAGGTCGTCCGTATTGGGGCGGCGCCCGATGGCCATCAGGACGTGGCTGCCGACCACGCGCGCATCCTTGCCGCCGGCCTGGAAGGAAACGGCGATGTCTTCTTCCACGCGCTCGAACGCGACCCTGTCCGCGCCGGTGTGAACCTCGATGCCCTCATCCTCCAGGATGCCGCGTACTGCCTCCGATACATCGGCGTCCTCGCGCGCGATCAAGCGCTCACCCCGCTCGATGATCGTCACCTGCGCGCCGAAGCGCCGGTACATCTGTGCGAACTCCAGCCCGATGTAGCTGCCGCCCACCACCACCAGATGGGCGGGCAGGGCATCCAGCGCCACGATGCTGCTGTTGGTCAGGTACGGAACGTCCTGCAGGCCGGGCATATCCGGCACCGCTGCACGCCCGCCCACGTTGATGAAGATCCGCGGCGCGGTAAGCCGCTCGCCGTTGACCACGATGGCGCCGGGCCCATCGAAGCGGGCGTGGCCACGGATCAGCTCCACGTTGGCCATCCCGGCAAGCCAGTCTTCATTGCCCTTGCGCGAATCCATGATCACTTTGCGGGCACGGGCCTCGACCACGGTCATATCCACGCTGACGGGGCCGGCGCTGAAGCCGTACTCAGCACCACGCCGCGCCATCTGTGCGGCATAGGCGCTGGCCACCAGCGTCTTGGTCGGCTTGCAGCCGGTGTTGACGCAGGTGCCGCCCACCAGATGACGCTCGATGATGGCCACGTGCATACCGGCCGCGTCCAGCCGCCCGGCCAGTGAGGGTCCCGCCTGGCCGGTGCCGATGATGATGGCATCGAAGGCGCGGGCGGCAGCGGCGGGGCCCTGCGCGGAAGAGGGATTGGACATGGCAAGACCCTTGTTGTGTGTACCAATGGCCATTCAATACACTCGTTGGCGTGAGCGCCACGCAGATCCAGCATCGCGGATTGGCGTTCTGGACGATTTTGCCTGCACATCATGGAGAGAGCGTTGAACAAACTGGTTACAGGCGTGCTGCTTGCACTGATTCTCACCGGGTGTGACAAGACGCCTGAGACCCCGGATTCCAAGCCGCTCGCCGAAGCACCGTTGGCGGCCCCACCGATACCGGCCAAGGCTTCGGCCCTGGGCGGCCAGCGTGGCGAAGGCGCGCCTTATGAAGTGGTGGGAAGCGAAGTCTGGAATGTTCCCGACCCGGTTTCCGGGCGGACGTACCAGGTGTTCGTTGCGCTGCCGGCGTCCTACGCGGACAGCCCGGAGCGCAGATACCCGGTCCTCTATGTCACCGATGCCGACTACGCGTTTCCGCTGGCGCGGCAGATCGGCCGGCGACTGAACGTGGAAGGCCCCAAGCTGGAAGAGTTCATCCTGGTGGGCCTGTCCTATTCGTTGGGTGACGAAGGCATGCCCAGCCGCCGCCGCGACTACACCCCGACACCCAACGGCCCGAGCAGCGCACCGGCCGACGCGGTGCATGGTGGTGCTGCGCCTTACATCACCTACCTGCGGGAGCAGGCACTGCCGTTCGTCGCCGGCCGCTACCGCACCGACGAAAGCCGGCGCCTGCTGCTGGGCCATTCCTACGGCGCGTTGCTGGGCACCCAGATCCTGTTTACCGACCCGGGCATGTTTGCCGGCTACATCGTGGGCAGCCCATCGTTCTGGTACGACCGCAATGTCATGTCGCGGTTCGAGAAGGACTACGCAGGCAGCCACAACGATCTGAAGGCATCGGTGTACATGTATGTCGGCGAGCGTGAAACGCCGGCCTTCGGCAACGACGCGGACATGGTGGCCGATGCGAAGAACATGCAGGCCGCGTTGCGCGCGCACAACTACCCGTCACTGCGCCTGAAGCTGGATGTGCTCAACGACGAGGACCACTTGAGCGTGGCCCCGCGCGGGTTGACGCACGGGCTGAAGTACCTTCTCGGGAGGCCTCCGCGGACCTGAGGGGACTAGGCGAACATGGCGCGGCCGGGGGCGAAGACGGTCAGTGCGCCTCTATCAGCGTGTCCGCAACCCCTCCCTGCGCGCGAATTCGTAGATGTCCAGGTCGGTGTACAGCGAGAGTTTCTCCATCGCGCTGATCTTCTGCCGGCTGATGGTTTTCGGACTCTTGTTGAGCTGGGCGGCGATGGCGCCGACGGACAGGCCCGACGCATATAGCCGAAACACCTCGCTTTCGCGTAGCGACAGCGCCGGTTTGGTTGCCTGTCCCAGCATGTCGCCCTCGGGCCCAAGCATGAGCACCCGGATGCTGGTGCCGAGATATGTCCTTCCCAGCAGGGCGGCCTGCATCGCCTGGATGAGTTCATTGACGCCATCGGCTTTGCCGACGATTGCCTTCGTTCCGCTCAGCAGGATCGAACGGATGATGTGCACGCTGCTGGCCATCGTGAGCATCTGGGCCTGCGCCTG
>NZ_JAGXKC010000310.1:0-307 GCF_019091045.1 Stenotrophomonas sp. GbtcB23
AGCAGCAGGGGATCGATCTGCGCGCGCTTCATCTGCAGAGTGAACTGCACGGCGAGGAGTAGCGCCCAACCTGCGTAGATCCCGGCCTGCTTGGACCACAAGCGCCGTCCTAGGTCGTAGGTCATCCACACACATGCGATACCTGACAGCACCGAGGGAAGCAGGAAGGCAATCCTGAGATTTCCGGTCAGCTGCAGCAGGGCAGCCTGGATCCACATGAAGAGCGGAGGCTTGTCTGCGTACAGCTCTCCACCGCGGCGTGGGAACAGCCAGTTTCCGCTGTCCACCATTTGGGAGGCAACCAAGG
>NZ_JAGXKC010000311.1:0-307 GCF_019091045.1 Stenotrophomonas sp. GbtcB23
GGGCAAGCGCGATCATGGTTCCCGCCATGCCCGGCATGAAGCCCCAGATTGCAACCTCGCTGTCGAGGCCTGTGAGCCGGGTCGCCACTAGCCCCACCGCACAGGCGAGCAACAGGGTCAGGATCACGAAGAACAGCACCACAGGCCAGATTTCCACGGTCTTGGCAAGGATCTGTGGATCGAGATGCAGGGCGATAAGAGCACCGGCGACGGCCTGCCCAAAATTGTAACCGGGGCGCGGTATGAGGGCCTTCAGTCCCCGCATGCCAAGGAAAGCGCCCCAGACGATCGGCCCGAGCAGAAGTGC
>NZ_JAGXKC010000312.1:0-306 GCF_019091045.1 Stenotrophomonas sp. GbtcB23
CCTATCCTGCGGGTGCCGGCTGGGACCATGGCCGCCACGTGCTTCGCTACGATGGAACTGCTTCGTCGCTCGTACCGGTGCTCACGAGTGCTCCCGAGTGGAACCCGCAGTCGCAGTTGCTGGAACACTGGCCGATTGTACGCCGCATGCCTGCTGCTCGCGCTCTTGATCCAGCAGAATTAACCCGTATCGAGCCCTTAGTCAGCGTCTTGGTGCCGCACTTCAATCTCGGCGCCTATCTGCCTACGACTCCGGCCAACCCGCGTGAGTGTGCCTACGCGAAGAGGGGGACCATAGGGGTTGGTG
>NZ_JAGXKC010000313.1:0-305 GCF_019091045.1 Stenotrophomonas sp. GbtcB23
TTGTTCCTGATACTCGATCCATCCGGCGGTGGCCGGAACAAGTCCCGGGTGGCGTGCCACCCACCGCTCATACGGAGCACATTCATCGGGCCTGAGGGCCTATGGTATCGTCATTCTCGTTTGGTTTTTGATGTCGCGGCACAATTTTCAAAACCTGGAAGGATCAAGGGAGCAAGAAGCCCTGTCACCTTTCCGGTCGCCGTCACAACCGCACCGGACGGGAACATCTTTATCCGGCGCAACGACCGTATCGCATGACAAGCCTGTCTTCGCGGCAGGCTTTTCTGCATTCCCCCGGCGGCGCC
>NZ_JAGXKC010000314.1:0-305 GCF_019091045.1 Stenotrophomonas sp. GbtcB23
CGGGGTGCTGGACCGATACACCTCCAGCGGCATCCGCGCGACGTTCCCCGAATTGGCCGAGCAGCGCAAACTGGTCGGAAAGTTCTATTTCCGGCCGCCCGGTGGCGAGAGCTGGTGCGACGTCATCCTGCGCCTGCGTGGCGTGATTGGCGACCTGCAGCGCAGCCATGTGGGTGCCAACGTCATGGTCGTGGGCCATCAGGTGATCGTGAACTGCATGCGGTATCTGCTGGAAGGACTGGATGAGCGCGCGATTCTCGATATCGACCGCGAGGGCGATGTGCCCAACTGCGGGGTCACCGAAT
>NZ_JAGXKC010000315.1:0-304 GCF_019091045.1 Stenotrophomonas sp. GbtcB23
GCGTGCCCGCTCCGCCCCCCCCGCTGCGCTTCTGTAGCCTGCTGATTTAAGCCCCTCCTGGATTGACCCGTGCTCGTGCTGCTTGTGTTGCAGCACGCTCGTTGTCGTTTGTCCGGAGGTCTTATGGAGATGTCCTTCTTTCTGCGTGCAAGACGCAGGATGGCGTGCGGGGTGTTGTTTGCCCTGGCGCTCAGTGGTCCTGTGGTGGCGGCACCGCCCGCTATCCCGATCAGCTATCCCGATGCACTACAACAAGCGCTTGCTAACGCCCCTACCCTGCAGGCGCGCCGGTCCCAGATCGGTG
>NZ_JAGXKC010000316.1:0-304 GCF_019091045.1 Stenotrophomonas sp. GbtcB23
CAAGGGCAGGCTGCGTCCGTCATCGTCGCTGTCAGCAGCAGCCGAGGCCGCCGCGGCGGGCGCCGCTGTCGGCGGACACCGGCGAACCGCTGGTTTCACCGCCCGGGCGGGCCCCGGGGGGCTCGCTGCTCTCCTTCAGGACGCACGAGGTGGCGCGCTTGCCCATCGGGATGTGCAGGAACTCGTTCGGGCCGTGCGCGTTGGAATGCGGGCCGAGCACGCCGGTGTTCATGAACTGCGCGCCGGGGAACTTCTCGCCCAGCATGCCCATGTACGGAATCGTGCCGCCTTCGCCCATGTACAT
>NZ_JAGXKC010000317.1:0-304 GCF_019091045.1 Stenotrophomonas sp. GbtcB23
GCCTACAAGTACCATATCGGCCAGCCCTTCGTTTATCCGCAGAACAATCTCGACTACGCATCGAACTTCCTGCGCATGTGCTTTGCCGTGCCCTGCGAGGAATATGTAGTCAATCCGGTGCTGTCGCGCGCCATGGACCGCATCTTCATCCTGCATGCCGACCATGAGCAGTACGCTTCGACCTCGACCGTCCGCCTCGCGGGTTCCTCGGGCGCCAATCCGTTCGCCTGCATCGCGGCCGGTTTCGCCTGCCTCTGGGGCCCGGCTCATGGCGGCGCCAACGATGCGGCGCTCATCATGCTGC
>NZ_JAGXKC010000318.1:0-304 GCF_019091045.1 Stenotrophomonas sp. GbtcB23
ACAATGCCGAAGAACAGTTCAGCGTGGTGATCCAGGGAGCAGGGGTGCCGCCAGACCTTAACCTAGAGCCCGACCGATGACCTTGGACGGAATGGCTGATCATTTCCCGGAAGCCCTTGGGCTCTCCCCGACGGCTGCTTGGCTGGACTTCATCGAGTCCATCGTATTGCCGACGATGCCCCCTGATCTGCCCTTCGCGATCCAAGGCTGGGCTGGAATGGCCTTTGACCGAACCTCCTATGAGGATCTGGCACCGGATAACGTGTGGGAATGCTGGATGGCGGTGCACAACCAGGCGGCCGGG
>NZ_JAGXKC010000319.1:0-301 GCF_019091045.1 Stenotrophomonas sp. GbtcB23
CCATGGGGTGGTGGATCGATTGCCCAGCATTCCAGGGCTCGCAGAGCGTTGGGGCGAAACGGTCCTCCATTGCCCTTACTGCCACGGCTACGAAATCTGCGGAACAAACATCGGCGTGCTTATTGCGTCCAAAGCGGAGGCAATGGACCAGGTCAAGGCGCTCTCGCAATGGGGCGCTGTCACCGCGCTCCATGCCGGGACGCTCTCGAGGGACGACGTGCGAGAGCTTTCAGCGGAGCTGAAGGGCATTGGCATGACGTTAGAGGAAAGTGCCTTGGCGGGTGTGACCGGCAAAGCGATC
>NZ_JAGXKC010000032.1:0-50904 GCF_019091045.1 Stenotrophomonas sp. GbtcB23
TGGAGCCAGGCGGGATCGAACCGCCGACCTCCTGCATGCCATGCAGGCGCTCTCCCAGCTGAGCTATGGCCCCACGTCGTGAGGAGCGAGATCATAGCGATGCTGTTTTCGATTGGCAAGGAAAAACTGTCATGACGTTGGCAATCGTTGATGGCGAAGACGCAACGCATTGCTGATCACCGACACCGAACTGAGGCTCATCGCCACCGCCGCCAGCATCGGCGACATCGTGATGCCCAGTGGATACAGCACACCTGCCGCCACCGGAATGCCCAGGCCGTTGTAGAGGAACGCGAAGCCCAGGTTCTGCCGCATGTTGCGCACACTTGCGGACGACAGCTGGCGCGCCCGCAGGATCCCGCGCAGGTCGCCCTTGACCAGCGTGACCTGTGCGCTGGACATCGCCACGTCCGTGCCGTTGCCCATCGCGATGCCGACATTGGCGCTTGCCAATGCAGGCGCATCGTTGATGCCATCGCCGGCCATGGCCACCGTGCGGCCCTGTGCCTGCAGCGCGCGGATCAGTTCGGCCTTGTCCGCCGGGCGCATTTCACCGTGCACCTCGTCCAGGCCCAGCTCGCGCGCTACGGCTTCCGCCGTGGCGGTGCCGTCGCCGGTCGCCATCACGATGCGCAGGCCATCGCGGTGCAGCTGTGCGATGGCTTCGGCGGTGGACGCCTTGATGGGGTCGGCTACTGCAATCAGCCCGGCCAGGGTGCCGTCGACGGCCAGGAACATCACGCTGGCCGCCGCCTCGCGCAATTGCTTGGCATCGGCGTGCAGGAGCTGCAGGGAGATGTGGTGGTCGGCCATCAGCGCGGCGTTGCCGAGCAGCAGTGTCCTGCCTTCAACCGTGCCACGCACGCCAAGGCCGGTGAGCGAGTCGAAGTCCTCCACCGATGCGAGTGGGCGGCCTCGACGGCGCGCTTCGGCGACGATCGCTGCGGCCAGCGGGTGTTCGCTGCCCTGGTCCAGGCTGGCCGCCCAGTGCAGCACGTCGTCGGCCGCGAATCCGGACACCGCCTTTACGTCGCGGAAGGCGGGCCGGCCTTCGGTGAGCGTGCCGGTCTTGTCCACCACCAGCGTATCCACGCTGCGCAGCGCTTCGATGGCCTCGGCGTCGCGGAACAGCACACCCTGCTGCGCGGCGCGTCCGGTGGCGACCATGATGGTCATCGGCGTGGCCAGGCCAAGGGCGCAGGGGCAGGCAATGATCAGCACCGCCACCGCGCTGAGCACCGCATGCGTCCACGACGGGTCCGGTCCGAACAGGCCCCAGCCGAAGAAGGTCAGCATCGCCGCGCCCAGTACCGCCAGCACGAACCAGTAGGCGACCTTGTCGGCCATCCGCTGCATCGGTGCGCGCGAACGCTGCGCCTGCGCCACCAGCTGCACGATCTGCGCCAGCATGCTGTCGTCGCCCAGCCGCTCGGCACGGATCACCAGGCTGCCGGTCCCGTTGAGGGTGGCGCCGATGACGGTATCGCCCACGGTCTTGGCCACCGGCACCGGTTCGCCGGTCAGCATCGATTCGTCCACCGTGGAACGACCCTCCAGCACGCTGCCATCCACTGGTACTTTCTCGCCCGGCCGCACCCGCAGGCGGTCGCCGGGCTGCAGTGCCGTGATGTCCACGTCTTCCTCGTGGCCGTCCTCGCGCAGCACCCGCGCGGTTTTCGGTGCCAGCCCCAGCAACGCCTTGATCGCCGCCGAGGTCTGGGCGCGGGCGCGCAGTTCCATCAGCTGGCCGAGCAGGGTGAGCGAGATGATGACCGCCGCCGCTTCGAAGTACACGCCCACGTGGCCGTGCTGCTGGAACGACGGCGGGAACAGTCCGGGCGCAATCGTTGCCACCACGCTGTAGCCATACGCGGCCAGCACACCGGTACCGATCAGGGTCCACATGTTCGGGCTGCGGTTGCGGATCGACTGCGCCCAGCGCTGCACGAACGGCCAGCCTGCCCACAGCACCACCGGCGTGGCCAGCACCAGCTCGATCCACACCCGCACGCCCGGCGGCACGCCGTGCAGCAGCGGGGTCATGGCCAGCATTGCCAGCGTCATGGTGGCGATGCTCAGCGGCAAGCTCCACCAGAAGCGCCGGCGGAAGTCGGTGAGCTCCGGATTTTCGCCCTCGTCCAGGCTGGGCATCATCGGTTCCAGCGCCATGCCGCAGATGGGGCAGGTGCCGGGCCCTTCCTGCACGATCTCTGGATCCATCGGGCAGGTGTAGAGCGTGCCGGCCGGTACCGGTTCGGCGATGTGCGAGGCAGGGTCGAGATAGCGCTGCGGCGCAGCGATGAATTTGCGCCGGCAGCCGTCGCTGCAGAAGTGGTAGTCGCTGCCGGCATGCCGGGCATGGTGCGCGGTGGTGTCCGGGTTCACGTCCATGCCGCAGACCAGGTCCTTGACCGTGTTGCCTGCCGGGGCGCCACCGCCGTGCGCAGCGCAGCAGCTGCCTTTGGGCGCGGTCATCGGTGGGGCTCCGTGAGTGCACCCAGGATCGGGCACTGTTCCAGGCCGCCATGGCCGGGGCAGGCATCGACCAGTTGCTCCAGCGCGGCATGCATGCGCTGCAGTTCGGCAACGCGCTGTTCGATGTCCTGCAGCTTCAGCACTGCCGCCTCGCGAACCTGGGCCATGTCCTGGCCGCGCTGGTCGCTCAGGGCGAGCAGTTCGCCGATTTCCTCCAGGGTAAAGCCCAGCGCCTTGGCGCGACGGATGAAGCGAAGGCGGGTCAGGTCGGTGTCGTTGAAGACCCGGTAGCCACCGGCACTGCGCTGGGCCGTGGGCAGCAGATGCTGGCGCTCGTAATAGCGCACGGTATCGATGGGCACGCCGGCCTGGCGTGCGAGTTGTCCAATGTTCACGGCGACCTCTCTGGGGAGCAGGCGCACAGTGTGGACCCTGGAGTCTGGTCAAGAGTCAAGGGTTTGCTGCGGCGGCCTCCAATGTCGTTACCGGTCCGGATTTACAACTAGTTTCATAGCTGCCGTGGGGGGCGCTCCGTACGCTCCATTGGAATCGCCGTCAGGCCTTGATCCAGCAGGGTTTGGCGGTCTCAGCAGCCGTTCCAGGAGCGCCGCCATGGAAGCACTTCCCCCCTCTTCATCGCCCACCCACAAGCCCACGTCCCCGACCCTGATGGAAGTCGCGGTGCTCGAATACCCGGGCAGCCTGCGTGCTGCCGCACCGGTGCTGTCCGAACTTGCCCAGCGCTGCAACCGCACCGCTGCGGCGGGTAAACGCACGGGCGCGCGCATGCTGGTGACCCGCTGGACGCTGTCCACGCGTGGGCATGGCATGCAGCGGGTGGCCGGCGCCGAACTGTTCGGCGATACCCCGCCGGCCGTGATCGTGGTGCCGGGTAACGAGCCCAGCTGGCCGCTGATGCAGGCCGACGAACGCATGCTGACCTGGCTGCGCGACTGCCATGATGCGGGCAGCCTGCTGGCGGGCTGCGAAGAGGGTGGGCTGCTGCTGGCCTCGGCCGGGGTCATGACCGGGCGCTCGGTCAGCGTCCCCGACTTGTCGCGTTGCCCGTCGCTGGCGGCGGTGGTGCCGGGCTGGCATCCGAGCGAGCGCGCGCTGGTGGACGACGGCGACCTGCTGACTGCTTCCGGCCCGGATGCATGGAAATATCTCAGTCTGCGGCTGCTGGCCCGGATCTACGGGCAGAGCGTGATGAGCGCGGCCATCCAGCAGCTTCAGCTGGTCATTCCGCGCGGCGTGCAGGAAGACCTGGAGCGCTTCAGTCCGAACTTCGCCCATGGCGACCGCGGCATCCTGAAGGCGCAGCGATGGCTGCACGGCATCGCGGCGCGTGGCGTCACCCTGCAGGACATCTGCGACGCGGCAGGGCTGGAGCCGCGCACGCTGCAGCGGCGCTTCCTGAAGGCCACCGGTCTGCGTCCGATTGCCTACTGCCAGCGGCTGCGCATCGCAAAGGCGCAGCTGCTGCTGCAGGCGGGCGGTGCGGTCGATGAGGTGTCGTGGGCGGTGGGGTACTCCGACCAGAGCGCCTTCCGCCGGCTGTTCCTGCGCATCGTCGGAGTGACCCCGGCGCGTTACCGGCGGCAGATTTTCGCGCAACGGCGCGAGCGTCCCCGCAGCCCGCTTGCGCAGCTGCAGGGCGAACCGTTGCGCCCGGCGGCCTGAGCCGCTGCGCCAGTGGCTGCAGGGTCAGGCAGATGCGTCTACCCTGTGGGCCATTCGCCGTTCGCGTGCATTCCAGGAGTTGCCATGTTGTTGAAGACCTCGCCCGTGCTGGGCTCCGTGCTGAGCGCTGCATTGCTGCTGGCAGTCGCCGGCTGCAGCCAGGCCCAGCAAAGCCCCGCCACCGCGAAGGCGACGGCCCAAGCGGCATCCTCGAAGAGCGCCAACCGGCCGGCCGTGCTGCAGGGCATCGAGAAGCAGGGCTTCGAGGTCATCGGTGAATTCGACGCACCCGGCGGCCTGCGGGGCTTCGCTGGCGTGGTCGGCGGACAGCAGCCCGCTGCGGCTTACGTAACGGCGGACGGCAAGAATGTGATGGTCGGCACGCTCTTCAATGAGAAGGGTGAGGATGTCGGCGCGGCGCCGCTGGAAAAGCTGGTGGCCAAGCCGATGTCGGATCGGATCTGGAAGCGGCTGGATGGCAGTGCGTGGGTGCGCGATGGGCGCGCCGATGCCCCGCGCGTGGTGTACACGTTCAGCGACGCCAACTGCCCCTACTGCCATCGCTTCTGGGAAGCAGCGCGGCCGTGGGTGGACAGCGGCAAGGTGCAGCTGCGCCACGTCATGGTGGGCGTGATCCGCGAGGACAGCCCGGCAAAGGCGGCCGCGATCCTGGGCGCGCCCAATCCAAGCGCCGTGTTCCTGCAGAACGAACATGACTTCAGCAAGGGTGGCATCAAGCCGGCCGCGACGATCACGCCGGCGCTTGCCAACAAGCTCGACGCCAACCAGGTGCTGATGGTGGAACTGGGCTTCCAGGGCACGCCCGGCATCCTGTTCCGTGATGCGCAGGGCATGGTGCAACGCGTGTCCGGCATGCCGCAGGGCGAGGACATGGAAAAGGTGATGGGCCCGCGTTGATCTGAATCAAGGTCGACCCGCATGCGCGCAGCCACACTGCGCGCATGGCGTTTGACAACGTAAAACTTCACGAAAAACTCACTCCCGACTTGTTACTCAGGGCGCTGGCGCGCGCAGCTTCTGCGCGTCACCCGGGATGAGGAGGGAATCCCACGCGGGTGCACTGCCGATTGCAGCATGGCGATTGCAGCATGTCGCCGGGGTTGCTGCGGTCGTCGTTCTCCTGCGGAGCAGTACCGGGTTGCCGTTATCGGCCGTGCTTGTGAGCACAGCTGACACCGGCAGTATCGTCTGCAGTTCAGGGAGGACGTGATGCGTTGCGCTGCCGTGCTGCTGTTCTCTGCCTTGGCGCTTTCCGCGATGCCGGTGCATGCGCAGGATTCCGCCGACGCCCTGCGCCAGGACATCCGCACCCTGCGACAGACGCTGGAGGCGATGGAAAAGCGCCTCGATGCGCTGGAAACCGCCGAAGGCCACGCGCCTGCGCAGCGTCCCGAGGTAACTGCGGTTGCGCCCACGGCGATCACGCCGTCCGCCACGCTTCCCCATGCAACCACCACCCAGGTGCCCGGCACCGGCCAGGCGATCCTGCCGCCGCGTGATTCAGTGGCCGATCCGTCATCGGCCGCCTCGCGGCCGGACAGTGCGGCCGGCCCGACCGATCCGGAACTGAAAGGGTTCCTGGCCATCCCCAATACCGACACGCTGATCCGCATCGGTGGCTATGCCAAGCTCGATGCGATCGTGGATACCCGTGCGGCCGGGGACGAGGATCAGTTCGTGACCTCCACCATTCCGGTGGGCAGCGCGCATCGCGATGTCTCCAACTTCAACCTGCATGCCAAGCAGACCCGTTTCAGCTTCGAAGCACGCCGCCCGACCAACCGCGGCAACCTGCGCTTCTACCTGGAGAACGACTTCTTCGGCAGCAGTGACGGCTACCAGTTCCGGCTGCGGCATGCCTACGGCCAGCTCGGCAACACCTACGCCGGCTATGGCTACGCCACCTTCATGGATGCCGACAGCCTGCCCGACACGCTGGACTTCGCCGGTCCCGGCGGCGCCGGCTACCTGCTGGTGGCCGGCATTCACCACAGCTTCGCGATGGGCAAGGGCAACACGTTGACGGTGGCGGCCGAAGATCCCGATGCACAGCTGGCGGGGACCACCGAGGCAACGGTAGCCGCCAACCGGGTGCCGGATGTGACCGTTACCGCGCGCCTAGAGCGTGACTGGGGCCACCTGCAGTTGGGTGGCGTGGCGCGCAGCCTTGGCTACGACGGCGACCAGCGCGACGACCGCCGCTTCGGTGGCGGCGTCCAGCTCAGCGGTTCGGCGTCGGTCGGCGAACAGGACCTGCTGCTGTTCGGCGCGCTCGGCGGCAAAGGCCTGAGCCGCTATACCGCCGACCTCACCGGTTCGGACCTGGATGCGGTGATCGGCCAGGACGGTCGCCTGCATGCGCTGTCACTGCAGGGCGGCTTCGTGGGTTACACGCACTACTGGTCGCCGTTGTGGCGCTCGAACCTGATCTACGGCCAGCTCACGATGGCGCGCAACGCCGCGCTCGCGGCCGATGCGTTCCGCCAGAGCCGATACGGGGTGTTCAACCTGATCTGGAGCCCGGCGCCGTCGTGGACGATGGGCATGGAAGTTCTGTACGGGCAACTGGAACAGCAGGACGGGCAACGCGCCGACACGGTGCGGGTGCAGGGCAGCCTGCAATACAACTTCATCAAGTAGCGGAGAGACCGTCATGGCGCAAGCGAAGAAAATCGGGGTTGTCGGCGCCACCTTCCTGGTGGCCGGCAACATGATGGGCTCCGGCGTGTTCCTGCTGCCGTCCAGCCTGGCCAAGATCGGCACCGCCTCGATCTGGGGCTGGCTGGTCACCACCGCCGGCGCACTGCTGCTGGCCTTCGTGTTCGCCAAACTGGGCAAGCTGGCGCCCATGGCGGGCGGCCCGTATGCGTACGCCCGCGACTGGTTCGGGCCGTACATGGGGTTCCAGACCAACACCATCTACTGGTTCGCCAACTGGATCGGCAACGTCGCCATCCCGATCGCGGCGGTGGGCTACTTCAGCTACTTCTTCCCGATCCTGTCCCAGCCGATACCGCGCTGCATCGCCGTGCTCGCGCTGGTGTGGGCGCTGAGTTTCGCCAATGTGATCGGCCCGGCCTTCGTCAGCCGCCTGCAGACGGTGACCACCAGCTTCGCGCTGGTACCGATCCTGGGCATTGCCATCTTCGGCTGGTTCTTCTTCGACCCGGCCATCTTCAAGGGCGCCTACAACGTCTCGGGCGAATCCAACTTCGGCGCGATCTCCAGCGCGGCGGCGCTGACGCTGTGGGCCTTCATCGGGGTCGAGTCGGCCTCGGTCACCGCCGGCGTGGTCGAAAACCCGGAGAAAAACGTGGCGCGGGCCACCCTGGCCGGGGTGTTCCTGGCTGCGGTGGCGTACATCGCCAGCTCGTCGGTGATCATGGGCATGGTGCCCAATGGTGACCTGCAGGTCTCCGATGCACCGTTCGCGCTGGCGGCGGCCAATGCGGTAGGCGGCTGGGGCGGCGCGCTGGTGAGCCTGTGCGCCTTTGTCGGCGCCGCCGGCTCGCTCGGCGGCTGGATCCTGCTGACCGCGCAGAGCGCCAAGGCGGCCTCGGACGATGGCCTGTTCCCCAGCATCTTCAGCAAGACCAACAAGGACGACGTGCCGGTCAAGGGCGTACTGATCGTGGCGGTGCTGATGACCCTGGCCGTCCTGCTCACGTCCACGTCGGAAACCGCCTCGGCGCAGTTCGACGTGATTACGTCGGCGGCGGTGGTATTGACCCTGCTGCCCTACATCTATTCCTGCGTGGCCTGCTACTTCGTGGTCGAACGCTCGCACACCCTGGTGCATACCGGCGCGTTCTGGTTCCTGACCAGCATCACCGTGGTGTACTGCCTGTGGGCGATCTTCGGCTCCTCCGGCAGCATCGTGCAGTACGCCTTCCTGTTCGTGCTGTTCATCACGGTGTTCTACCCCTTCTTCAGCGAGGAGCGCCGCCGCCAGCGCGGCCAGCTGCCGCCGCTGGACAGTCCCGTCAGCACGAAGATTCCGTGACCTTCCCCCAGGAGAAATGCTGTGTATTTCAAGTCTCTGGATTACCCGATCATCGTCATCGACGACGACTACGAGTCCCCGCGCATCGGCGGCATCCTGATCCGCGCGCTGGTCGAGGAACTGCGTGGCAACGACCAGCGCGTGCTGTGCGGGCTGACCCTGGCCGATGCCCAGGCCGGTGCGCGTACCTATGTGGCGGCCTCGGCGGTACTGATCTCGATTGACGGCACCGAAGACAAGCCCGGTGAGTTCCAGCGCCTGCTGGGGTTCCTGCGCGAGCAGAGCGCACGCCGCGGCGGGTTGCCCGTGTTCCTGTACGGCGAGCGCCGCACCATCGAAAAGGTGCCGAGCAAGCTGCTCAAGTACGTGCACGGCTACATCTTCCTGTTCGAGGACACCAAGAGCTTCATCTCGCGCCAGGTGATGCGCGCGGCCGAAGACTACATGCAGCAGTTGCTGCCGCCGTTCTTCAAGGCGCTGATCCACCACACCGCCGAATCCAACTACTCCTGGCACACCCCCGGCCACGCCGGCGGTGTGGCTTTCACCAAGTCACCGGTGGGGCGTGCGTTCCATCAGTTCTACGGTGAGAACACGCTGCGCAGCGATCTGTCGATCTCGGTGCCGGAGCTGGGCTCGCTGCTCGACCACAGCGGGCCGATCAAGGAGGCGGAAAACGAGGCTGCGCGCAACTTCGGCGCCGACCACACCTTCTTCGTCACCAATGGCACCTCCACCGCCAACAAGATCGTCTGGCATGGCACGGTGGGGCGGGGCGATGTGGTGTTCGTCGACCGCAACTGCCACAAGTCGCTGCTGCATTCGCTGATCATGACCGGCGGCGTGCCGGTGTACTTCACCCCCAGCCGCAATGCGCACGGCATCATCGGGCCGATCAGCCTGGACCAGTTCACCCCCGAGGCACTGCAGCAGGCCATCGCTGCCAACCCGCTGGCCAGCAAGGCGTTCCGCGCCGGCTCCAAACCACGGATCGCGGTGGTCACCAATTCCACCTATGACGGGCTGTGCTACAACGCCGAGAAGATCGCCGACGAGATCGGCAGCGCGGTCGATTTCCTGCATTTCGACGAGGCGTGGTACGCCTATGCGGCCTTCCATCCGTTCTATGAAAACCACTACGGCATGGCCAAGGGCAAGCCGCGTGGCCAGGACGCGATCATCTTCACCACCCATTCCACCCACAAGCTGCTGGCCGCGTTCTCGCAGGCCTCGATGATCCACGTGCGCAACGCGGCGACCCGCGAGCTGGATGCCGAACGCTTCAACGAAGCGTTCATGATGCATACCACCACCAGCCCGCATTACGGGGTGATTGCCGCCTGCGACGTGGCGTCCAAGATGATGGAGGGTGCGGCCGGTGAATCGCTGGTGCAGGAAATGCACGACGAGGCGATCGCCTTCCGTCGGGCCATGCTGCACGTACGCGAGGACCTGGGCCGCGACGACTGGTGGTTCAGCGTGTGGCAGCCGGACAAGCTGGAGCGCTCGCTGGGCAAGGGCGATGCACCAACGCCGATGGTGGCCAAGCGCGAGGAATGGTACCTGCAGCCCGATGCGCATTGGCACGGGTTCGATGGCCTGGTCGAAGACTACGTGCTGATCGACCCGATCAAGGTCACCCTGCTGACCCCGGGCCTATCCATCGACGGAGACCTGGGCGAGCTGGGCATTCCCGCCGCCGTGCTGAGCAGGTTCCTGTGGACGCGCGGCATCACGGTGGAGAAGACCAACCTGTACTCGGTGCTGTTCCTGTTCTCGATGGGCATCACCAAGGGCAAGTGGAGCACGCTGGTGACCGAGCTGATGGCCTTCAAGGAACTGTTCGACAACAACGCGCCGCTGACCCGCGCGCTGCCCGACCTGGCGGCAGACTATCCGCAGACTTACGGTGGCTGGGGGTTGCGCGACCTGTGCGAGGCCCTGCATGCCTTCAACCGCGAGTTTGCGGTGGCCCAGGTGATGCGTGCGATGTACGTGGACCTGCCCGAGCCGGTGATGACGCCGGCCGAGGCCTACGACCACCTGGTGCGTGGCCAGATCGAGCGCGTTGATATCGAAGCGATCAGTGGTCGTGTCGCCGGGACCATGCTGGTGCCTTACCCGCCGGGCATTCCGACCATCATGCCGGGCGAGCGCTTCGGCGCGCAGGATGAGCCGATCATCCAGTCGCTGCGCATTGCCCGCGAGCAGAATGTGCGCTTCCCGGGCTTCGAGTCGGACGTGCACGGGCTTATCATCGACCGTGACGGCGACGTGCCGAGCTACAAGGTGGAGGTGCTGAAGACCTGAGCGGCGGCCAGGATCTTCGGCAGGCGATGGATACAGCACGCGAGCAGCGGATCCTGAAATTCTCGATTGGCGTGACGGTGGCGGTCAGCGCCACCGGCTTCATCGGCGGCCTGCTGGTGGGATCGCAGGCGATCCTGTTCGACGGGGTATACAGCCTGGTGGATGTTGCCCTCACGCTGGTGGCGCTGGCCGTGCTGCGCCTGCTGGGGCGTGAGGGCAGCCCACGGTTCCAGTACGGCTATTGGCACCTGGAGCCGATGGTGGAAGCGCTGGGTGGGGCGATCCTGGCGTTGGCCTGCATCTATGCGTTGGCCAATTCGATCATCGGGCTCACCACTGGCGGGCACGTGATCCGCGCCGGGCCGGCGTTGATGTGGGCGACCCTGTTGTGCGTGAGCAACCTGGGCATGGCCGCGTTCGTGCGCGTGCATGCGGCGCGATTGCATTCGCCGCTGCTGTGGCTGGACGTACGCGCCTGGCTGCTCAGCGGCATGATGAGCCTGGCGGTGGTGCTGGCCTTTGCGCTGGCGCTGCTGCTGGAAGACGGCGACCACGCGCACTGGATTCCATTCCTGGATCCGCTGGTGCTGGCGATCATCAGCCTGGCGGTGTTGCCGGTGCCGCTGCGCGGTGCGTGGAAAGCGATGCGCGAGGTGCTGCAGGTGGCGCCCGATACGCTGGACGCGCGCGTACAGGCGGTGATGACGCAGTTCGTGGCCGAGCACGGCTATCTCGGTTTCACCAGCCATGTGGCCAAGATGGGGCGGATGCGCTTCGTGGAGATCCACATCCTCACCCACCCGGACACGGTGATCGGCACCATCGGCAGCGTCGATGCCCTGCGCGATGACATCGCCGAGCGGCTGGATGCCCGCGGCAGCGAGTTCTGGCTGACCATCGATTTCACCGCCGATCCTGCCTGGACCTGAAATATACGTATCGTATATGATGCGTATATTCCGTACCGAGGCATCCCATGGGCATCGTCAACATCGACGACGAACTGCACGACAACCTGCGCCGCGCCAGCGGCGTGTCCGGCCGCTCGATCAACGCCCAGGCCGGCTTCTGGATCAAGGTGGGCATGCTCTGCGAAATGAACCCCGGCATGAGCTACCAGGAGATCGTCAATCGTGAGCTGCGCGCGGCCGGGGTAGATCCCGGTGCCCTGCGGGTGGCGGTCGCGTGATCAAGACGCTCGAGGAACAGGCGCTGATGCGGGCATCGGGGCGGTTGTTGGCGTCGGTATTCGAGGCACTGGACCGCTTGCCGCTGGAAGGCATGAGCACCCTGCAGGTGAACGACTGGGTGGAGCGCTTCATCGTCGATGAACTGCATGCGCGGCCGGCCAGCAAGGGCCAGTACGGCTTTGCGTATGTGCTCAACAGTTCAGTGGACAATGTGGTCTGCCATGGCGTGCCCGCGGCAGACGAGATCCTGCGCGGCGGCAGCATCGTCAACCTGGACATCACGCTGGAGAAGGATGGTTTCATCGCCGATTCCAGCAAGACCTACCTGATCGGCGAGGTCGATTTCCAGGCGAAGCGGCTGGTGCGGGTGACCCGCGAGGCCATGTGGAAAGGCATCTCGGTGGTGCGCCCGGGGGCGACGCTGGGCGATATCGGCTTCGCCATCCAGCAGCACGCCAAGGCGCACGGCTACAGCGTGGTGCGCGAGTTCTGCGGGCACGGCATCGGGCGCGAGATGCACGAAGACCCGCAGGTGCTGCATTACGGCAAGCGCGGTACCGGCGTGGAGCTGGAGCCGGGCATGACGTTCACCATCGAGCCGATGATCAACCAGGGCCGTGCGGCGATCGACATGAGCGAGGACGGCTGGACCGTGACCACCCGTGACAGGAAGTTGTCCGCGCAGGCCGAACATACGGTGCTGGTGACGGAAACCGGGGTGGACGTGCTGACCCTGCGCGAAGGCGAGCGCATCCCGACGGCGTAGCGCCACGCCCGGCGCTACGGTGTGTCCCGGGTGGAGACGAGCTTGAGGAACGCCTCGTTCTGGTAGCGGCTCATGCGCAGCTGCTGGCCGGTGTCCAGGGTGACCACGTGGTGGCCGTTGAACCACGGGTGGATCGCCTTGACCCGCCGGATGTTGACGATGGCCGAGCGGTGCACGCGGGCGAAGTGGCGCGGGTCCAGCCGGGCGGCGAGGGCGGCCATGGTGCCGCGGTGTTCATGCATGCGGCCGGCCAGGTGGATCTCGGCGATGTTGCGTGCGGCCTTGATCCAGACGATCTCGTCCACGTCGACCAGCACCACGTGTTCGTCGACCCGTACCGGTATCCGTTGCAGGTAGGCCTCACGCTGGCGCAGTGCATCCAGTGCCTGCAGGATCTGCGTCGCCGTCTGCGCACTGGTGCCGGCGGCAGTTGAAAGGCGTTGCCGGGCGCGCTGCAGGGTAGCAGCAAAGCGTTCGCGGCTGAACGGCTTGACCAGGTAATCCACCGCATTGGCCTCGAAGGCCTTCACCGCGTACTGCTCGTAGGCGGTGACGAACACGGTGGCCGGCATGCGCTCGGCGCCGATGGTGGCCACCACGTCCAGGCCGGTGATCGCCGGCATCTGGATGTCCAGGAACACCAGGTCGGGCGAGTGCTCGCGGATGGCGTTCACTGCGGAGACGCCGTCGCCGCATTCGCCCAGCAGTTCGATCTCCGGGTCCTCGGCCAGCAGGCGCACGATCGCGCGGCGCGCGAGCGGCTCGTCGTCCACCACCAGCACCGACAGGGTCATGCCGGCGCCACTCCCGCCGTGAACTCCGGCGCTTCGTCTTCCACCTCCAGGGTACGGAAGGGCAGGCGTACACGGCAGGCCACGCCCTCGGGCCAGATCATGTCCAGCCGCACGTCGGCGGCATCGCCGTACAGCTCCTTCAGGCGCAGCCGGGTGTTGGACATGCCGATGCCATGGCCTGCGGGCGCGCCGGGCGTGGCGTCAAGCGTGCTGTTGCGGTTGCGCACTTCAATGCACAGCACCTCGCCGTCGCGGCGCGTTTCGATCTCGATCACGTCACTGCCCACGCGCTGCCCGATGCCGTGGCGCACCGCATTCTCCACCAACGGCTGCAGCAACAGGCTGGGCACGGCGCAGTCGAGAGTATCCGGGGCGATATAGGTACGGGTGGTCAGCCGGTCCTTGAAGCGCACGCGCTGGATGCCCAGGTACAGCTCGATCAAGTCCAGTTCCTGGCGCAGGGGAATCTCCTGGCCGTCGTAGTCTTCCAGGAAGGCGCGCAGCAGTTCGCTCAGGCGCAGCAGCATGTCTTCGGCCGAGACCGTGTCTTCGTCCAGCAGGGTGATGATGGCGTGCAGCGTGTTGAACAGGAAATGTGGCTGCAGCTGGGATTTCAGCGCGAGCAGCCGCGATTGCGCCAGTTCGGTGGCCAGCCGGCTGGCTTCCATTTCGCGCCGCGCCTTTTCGGCCTGGAAGTGCAATGCCTGCTGCAGCGCGAACAGCGCCCAGTAGGTGAGCAGCCCGATGGCGAAATGCTGCGCCAGGAAGTACCCGAGCTGTTCGAAGAAGCCGCTGGGTTCGAACAGCGCGGAGGCCGCTGCGCCGATGAGCATCGCGCCGAAGGTCACCGCCAGGCTGGCCACGACCTGCCTGCCCAGGCCAAGCAGGCGGCGCTGGGGATCCAGCGGGTAGCGCTCGGCCAGGCGGAACACCAGCGGTGCCAGTGCTGCCCAGGTGTACCACTGGATCATGGCCCAGCGCAGGTGCACCAGGAAGGGCCAGCTGTTGCCGTGCAGCCCATCGCTGAGCGAATGCTGGACGGCAAACACCAGCACCACGGCCGTCCACAGCAGCAGGTAGCGGGAAAGGGGGATCGACGTACTGCCAAGGCGAACCATCATGGCCGGTATCCAGGACGCCCGGCGCGGCGGGGCAGGGCCATCTTAGGCGTGCGGGCGGGCCCGGAGAAGCGCCATGAGGGCCCATTACGATTGGTCCTGCCGGGACGACGATTGGTCCCGGATCGGTGGCGTGCGCGGGGCGGCCAGCGGCCTGATGGCGGCGAACCCAACCGCCGGAGATGCCGCGATGTTCCCGATCCGTCTTGCCGTCCTGACCAGCCTGCTTTTCGCCACGGCCACGCATGCCGCCGCCCCGCGTTACCTGACACTGCTCAACCGCGCCCACGACAGCATCACCACGCTGGAGGTGGCCACCGCCGGCAGCGATGCGTTCGAGCAACGGCCGATCGACACCATCGACGGTGGCGGGGGCAGCACCACGATGCGCCTGGGCGATGCCGGCTGCCGCTTCGACCTGCGCCTGCAGTTCCGTAACGGGCGCACGGCGATCTACCGCGACGTCAACGTGTGCAAGGGCGATACGCTGGTGATCGCGCCGCTGCGGTGATGCATGCGTCCCGTTGGCCGATCCTACTTGTCCCGCTGCGGTGGCATCACCGGCACGTGTTCGGCCATGAGAGCCGCTACCCAGTCGACGAACACGCGCAGTTTGGCGCTGACGTGGCGGTTGGGACGGAAGGCGATGTGCAGCGGCATCGGGTCGACCTGCCAGTCGGTGAGCACGCGTAGCAGTTCGCCGCGCCCGGCGTGTGCGGCGGCAACGTAGTCGGGCAGCCAGAGCACGCCGAGCCCGGCTACTCCGGCCGCCAGATAGGCGTTGCCGTCGTCGACCGCCAGCTGATGCCGGCCGTGCACGGTCAGCGTTTCCTCGCCACGCCGCAGCGCGTAGGGCATGGCGCCTGCACGCCGCGATCCCCGGTAACCGATGATGCGATGCGGTTCGGCTTCCAATGCCTTGGGGTGGTCGGGCATGCCAACCGTGGCCATGTACTGCGGCGCGGCGTACAGCCCGGCCTGCAGGTCGCCGATGTGTCGCGCGACCAGCGAGGGGTCGGTGAGCACGCCGCCGCGGATCACGCAGTCCACGTTCTCATCGATCAGGTCGACATTGCGGTCGCTGACGCCCAGGTCGAGCTGGATGTCCGGGTACCGCGTGTGGAAACCGGGCAGCGCAGGGACGAGCAGGAACCGCGCCAGCGGCGCGGTCACATCCACCCGCAGCCGGCCGCGCGGGCTGGCGGCGAAGCTGGAGAGGCTGGTTTCTGCATCATCCAGATTGGCCAGCAACCGCGAGACATGCTCGTAGTACGCCGCGCCATCGTCGGTGACATTGACCTGGCGGGTGGTGCGGTTGAGCAGGCGCACGCGCAGCCGCGCTTCCAGCTGCTGCACCAGCTGGGTCACCGTGGTGCGGCTCATGTGCAGGGTATGCGCGGCCCGGGTGAAGCTGCCGGTCTCCACGACGCGGGCAAAGGCCTGCATGGCATCGAAACGGTCCATCGGCACTCCTGCGGTCAATTGTTTGGATTCTACAAACAGTGATGGACAAGGTTGGTCGTTTATCGGCCGGGCCGGGGCGCCTACCGTGGACATATCCCATCACCCGGGGCAAAAACCCCTCTGGAGTCTGCAATGGCAAGTCGTGACGTCGTGTTCCCCTCTGGCCGGCAGGACCTGTATGCCCGCTACCGCTATTCGCCGGCGGTGCGGTCCAACGGCTTCCTGTTCGTGTCCGGCCAGGTCGGCAGCCGCGAGGACGGTTCGCCCGAACCGGGCCTGGAAGCGCAGGTGCACAAGCTCTTCGAGAACCTCAACGCGGTGCTGGCGGCCGCCGGCTGCACGTTCGACGATGTGGTCGACGTGACCGTTTTCATGATCGACCCGGACCGGATCCTGGAGCGGGTGTGGGCGATCGTGCCCGAGTACTGGGGCCAGGCGCCGCACCCGACCCTGACCGCGGTCGGGGTCACCTGGCTCAGCGGGTTCGACGTGGAGTTCAAGGTGGTGGCCAAGCTGCCCGACGCTGGCGCCTGAGCGCTGTTGCATGTGTCACGGGACAACGGCAGGCCGGTGCAACGGCCTGCCGTTTTCTTTTGCGCGGGCAAGGGCATAGGATCAGCACGGACCCAGGGAGACTGCGATGGCAAAGGTGACCGGAATCGGTGGGGTGTTCTTCAAGAGCCGTGGCGACCGCGCGGCGCTGGCCGAGTGGTACCGGCAGCACCTGGGCATGACGCTGGAGGAGTTTGGTGGCGCGGTGCTGCGCTGGCCCGACGACAAGGCCAATGACGGCGGGTTGACCGTGTGGGCGCTGGCCGAGCCTGACAGCCAGTGGTTCAGTCCCAGCGATGCGCCTTTCATGATCAATTACCGGGTGGATGACCTCGAGGGTCTACTGGCGAACCTGCGCGAGGCTGGCGTGACCATCGTCAGCGGGCCGGAGACGCATGAGAACGGGTCGTTCGCCTGGATACTGGATCCGGAGGGGAACAAGCTGGAGTTGTGGCAGCCGATGGCGTGGGACCCGGAGCGGCGTGCCGGTTGAGCGGCATCGGGGCGCTTCTTCACACGACTCCGTCGCCCGGTTGTCGATAGTGGCCGCGTCACTCCGCTTCGTCGCAGAACTCCATGCCCCTGATTCCCGAGCGCGTCCGGCGCTGGCCCCGGCCATGGCGCGTGGCGTTGCTTACCTTGCTGGCGCTGTATGCGCTGTACCTTGTTGCCGGCAACGTGTTCCTCAACACGCCGCTGTTCGATGCGGTCACCAACCGCAAACCTGAAAAATTCAGGCTGCAGACCGGGCCGGCGCTGACGCTGCTGCCCGGGCACGCGGTTGTCTGGAACGTGCGCATCCGCGGCCAGGCCAACCATACCGTCTACATCTTCCGTGCCGACCGTGCGAGCGCGTGGATCTCGCTGGCGCACCTGTTCAAGCGCGAGGTCCGCATTCCAGGCATCAACGCCACCGGCGTGGAAGCGGACATCCAACGGGTGGAAAAGGCGATCCCGCCACCGCCGCGTGGTGATCGCGGCTGGAACATCCGGCTGGATGCGATCCACAGCGACAGCATCCGCAGCGGCCGCTTCGGCAAGCTGCTGATTGCCGGGCAGGGCCATGGCACGGTGGGCTTCCAGAAGCAGGTCAAGGGCGGGCCGTCGGAACTGTTCGATTCCACCGCTGGCTTCGAGCAGGCCACGATCACCTACGACGGGGTCAAGCTGCTCGACGAGGCGCACCTGGCCGCGCGCTTCCATTACCCGCGCCACTACCGGGATGAAGCCCCGGGCCTGCGCAAGTTCGTCATCACCTTCGCGCAGCTGCAGGTGGACGGGCGCAGCCAGGCGATCAAGATCGACACGGCCGGGCCACACGTCAAGGTCGGCAGCGTCCCCGCCGAGGCACGGCTCACGGCCGATGTGGTGATGGACCGCGGCCTGCTGCAACCCGGCAGCCGGGTGGTGTGGCGGGTGCCGGTGCATGCCGGCGTCCATGCACCCGATCGCGGCCTGTTGTCACTGCAGCTGGACGTGGCCCAGGACATGCGCGTGCAGGCACGCCTGCCGCGCGACCCGGAAACCGGCAGCGAACTGCACGCGGACCTGCGCGTCACCGGCCGGAAGATTCCGTTCGAGGCGCCGGCCGAACTGTTGCCGCGGCTGTCCGGGCAGGTGCGTGGCGCGTGGCGGTTCGAGTCGTTGAACTGGATTGCCGATCTGTTCGTGCGCAAGCCGTGGTTCAAGCTGGAAGGTGGCGGGCTGCTGCAGGGTGACCTGCGCATTGCCGATGGCCAGTTGGCGCCTGGCAGCACCCTGGAGGTGCCGCAGGTGGCCGCCATTGCCGAGGTGGCGGGCGTGCGCATGCAGGGCGATGCACATGCGCTGGGACGCATCGTCAACGGTGCGCCGCCGCAGGCGGAATTGAAGGTCGATATTCCCACGTTCCGCGCGGCCCCGTCCGATGCGCCCAAGGCGGTGTTGTTCGACGGCAAGGCGCTGGCGTTGACCCTGCGCGGCGATGCACGGCTGCAGCAGCTGCGCGACGGCATGCGCGCGCAGCTGCGCTTCAACGACGCGCGGGTGCCTGACCTGAGCGCCTACAACCGCTACGTGGGCAACGACAATGTGCGTCTGCTCGGGGGTACCGCACTGCTGAGCGGCGACGTGACGCTGGATGCTGCCGGCCGGGTCGGGCAGGGCCGCGCCGACCTGCGCGGCACCGGTGCGCGCATGCAGGCCGCCGGCCTGTCGCTGCGTGGCGATGCCCAGGTCAAGGCGAGGCTGCAGCGTGCCGACTTCGACGCTGGCCAGTTCGACCTGGGCGGCACCACGCTCAGCCTGCGCAACGTGCAGGTGGACGGCGATGCCGCCAAGGGCGGCTGGTGGGGCGAGGTCGACCTGCGCAGCGGGCACATCCAGTCAGAGGCACCGTTCCAGGTGGACGCACGTGCCGACCTGCGGCTGCGCGATGCCGGTCCGCTGCTGGGCATCTACGCCGAGCGCAGCCAGTACCCGCGCTGGGTGCTGGGCCTGCTCGATTCGGGTGAAGTGCAGGCCAGCGGCCAGCTGCGCTGGCGCCGCGAGCACCTGGCGGTGGACGACCTGCAGGCCGAAAACGCGCGGCTGTCGCTGCGCGCCCGGCTGGACATGGAGCAGGCGCAGCGCCGTGGCGACCTGTACCTGCGCTGGGGCCTGCTCGGGGCCGGCATCGAACTGGACGGCGGCAAGCGCACCTGGCACCTGTCCGGGGCGCGCGACTGGTACGACAGCCGCCCCCGGGTGCTGCCCGAGGCCAAGCCGGCTCCGTAAGGCCGGAGGTCTCAACGCCGCGCGGCACCAACCTCGCAGGCAGCCCGAGCCGGTAGCGCTACGGGCTGCGTGGCTGTCCCGGTCACCGCCCGCGCCGTGTCAGCGGCGGAGAGCTTTTCCGGCTCCGCCAGCGCCCGCGCCAACCCCGCATCGGCGATATGCCCGTGCAGGAACAACAATCCGCTGTAGATGTTCATGTGCGTCCTCCACTTGAGTGGACCTCACGATAGGGGCAGGATGGACGGTGCAAAAGCGATCCTTTCGCAAGTCTTTCTTGAACTGGATTCAAGTCGCCATGTCCCGTATCCCGCTCCAGCCGCTGCAGAATTTCGTTACCGCCGCACGCCTGGGCAACCTGACCCGCGCGGCCGATTCGCTGAACCTGACCGTCAGCGCGCTCAGCCACCAGATGCGGCAGCTGGAGGAGCGCCTGGGGTATGCGCTGCTGCAGCGCCAGGCACGCGGGGTGCGGGTGACGCCCGAAGGGCAGCGGTTGCTGGAACAGGTGGGTCCGCATCTGGATGCGATCGCGCAGGCGCTGCAGCCGTTCGGTGCGCGCCACGACCGCGTGCTGTCGGTCAGTGCGTTGCCATCGATGGCCTCCAACTGGCTGGTGCCACGGCTGGGCTCGTTCGTGGCCTGCCACCCGGAGATTGAATTCAACCTGGAATCCAGCGAGCGGCTCACCGATTTCGAGCGGCAGCTGCAGTGTGATGCTGCGTTGCGGGTGGGTGCCGGGCAGTGGAGCGGCCTGCATGTGGAGCCGCTGTTCGATGAGTGGCTGATGCCGATGGCCAGCCCGTCACTGGTCGAGCGCATGGGCGGGCTGGGCGCGCTGCCGCTCTCGCAGTGGCCGCTGCTGGGGGACCCGGATGGCGAGTGGCAGCGCTGGTTCGCCTCGGTCGGCGAGGTTGCGCCGTCGCGCTATGTGGCCATGCTCAATGACTCCGAATCGCACCATCGTGCCGCGCTGGATGGCTTCGGGGTCGCACTGGGGCGGGTGACGCGGGCGCGGTTGCTGCTGGATTCGGGCCAGTTGATTGCTTTGTCACCGCATCGGTTGAAGACGCGCTGGTCGCATTGGCTGGTCTATCCGCCACGGTCGTCCACGCACCGCGGGTTCCTGGCGTTTCGTGAGTGGCTGCACGCACAGGCCGCGGAGCATGCGCGGCATATGCAGGCGTTGGTGGGGTGACGATCAACCCGCAGGGGTTGGCCAATAGTGGCTGTCGGGGGTGCTGCGCGCGCCGAAAATCGCCTGGCCTACGCGTACCACCGTGGCGCCTTCCTCGATGGCGATCTCGAAATCGCCGGACATGCCCATCGACAGTTCGTCCAGGCTGACGCCCACCGGCAGGGTCGGACGCAGGCGCTCACGCAGGTCGCGCAGGCGCACGAAACACGGGCGCACCTGTTCGGGATCCGCCGAGAACAGCGCCAAGGTCATCAAGCCGCGCACGCGCAGCTGGGGGAAGGCGGGCAGCTGCTGCACGAAGTCGGCCACCTCGATCGGGTCCAATCCGTACTTGCTGGCTTCGCCGGAGGTGTTGACCTGCACGAACACATCCAGCGTGCGGCCTTCCTGCGCCAGCCGCTGGTCCAGCGCCTGGGCCACGCGCAGGCTGTCCAGCGCCTGGAATTCGCTGGCGAAGCGGGCCACATCCCGCGCCTTGTTGGTCTGCAGGTGGCCGATCAACGACCAGCGGATGCCCAGGTCGGCCATGGCTTCGGCCTTGCCCTTGGCTTCCTGCACCTTGTTTTCGCCCAGCGTATCGCAGCCGGCCTGCACCGCCAGTCGCAGCCGCGCTTCGTCCACGGTCTTGCTCACCGGCAGCAGCCGCACCGTGGCCGGATCGCGCCCGGCACGGGCGCAGGCAGCGGCAATGCGTGCGTGCACCGCGTCCAGGTTGCGGCGGAAATCTTCGACGGTGGCAGCCTGCGGCCAGATGGGTGCGACGATGGACATGACGTGTTCCGGAACCGGCGAGGCACGAATTTTCGCACGGGCAAACGAAATGGGTCGGTAACATTTCGCGGCCCATCGGCGCCTGCGTGGGCCGGCCAACGGCCGGCGCTACCGGTATCCGAAGCCTGCGGTTGATTGATCCCGATCTCAATGGGCCCGTAACGGTTCGTAGCCCCGGCCGTTGGCCGGACACCGCGCGTAGCGCGGCCCAAGCGTCCGGAGACGGTCCCGCAACGATGCCAGCCGGTACGCCGGCGTTTACACCTTCCGAAGCCCACCGTCAGGCGTCGATCAGGGCGCGGCAGTGGTCCCCGGACGGATGTAATGCGACTGCCCGTTGTCGTTGAGGAAGATCAGCTCCGGCTTGCCCTGCCAGGAGGTGAGCATGGCGCCGGTGCTGTTCTGGTGCTTGATCACCAGGGTGGCGCCACGATCCGGGTTCGCGGTGATCTTGAACACTTCGGTGGTGCCCTTGGCGTCATCCAGCGTGAGCGAGGCCTCATCGCCGACATCGGCAGTGCCATAACTGCCCCGTTCGGAACCGTCGGCACCAAGCAGCACCACGCCCGACAGCGGCGAGGCGCGCGGGCCCTGCGACACGCCCCTGCTGAGCGGATCGGGCAGCGGCGCGCCCAGGATCACCCGCGCCTGGCCGCTGCCGTCCTGGATGACCAGCCCGCGGGCGGTGATCACCCGCTCGGCGGACTGGCTGCGGTGCAGCTGCACGGCGGTGTACCCCGAGACCAGCAGGGCAAGGCTGGACACTGCCAGTGTGGTGAGGGTGAGTACGCGCGACATGGCAGGTTCCGGATCCTTGGATGGCAGCGACGATAGCCGAAGCCGTCATGGCCGCACCAGTCGGAAAAGTCTGTATCTATCGTCAGCGTGAAACCGGTCACAGCAATCAATGGAAGTCGCGGCTGTGGGTACGCACCCCCTCGATCAGCGCATCGAGGTTGTGCATGCGCTGCACGATCAGGTGCTGCACGCCATCCACCCGCTCCAGCCGGCCATCGATCTGCATCAGCTGCGCCTCCACCAGCACCCGGTGCTGGCGGTCGGCGGTCCTGCGCCAGACCACTGCGTTGACCATGCCGCTTTCGTCTTCCAGGGTGAGGAAGGTCACCCCGCTGGCGGTCTGCGGGCGCTGGCGCATGCGTACCAGGCCGGCGAAACGCACGCTGCGCCCGTGCGGCAGCTGCGCCAGTTCATCGGATCGCTGGCAACGCCGTGCGCGCAGCTCGTCGCGCAGGAACGACACCATGTGCTGGCCCAGGGTGGTGCCGGTGCTGTTGTAATCGGCCTGCATGTCCTCGAACGCACTCGGCGCCGGCAAGGCCACGGCGGCGTCGGCGGTGGCGCGGACGTTCTCGAACAGCGGCAACGGCTTTTCCACCCCCGAGACATCCCAGCGCGCGCGGTGGCGGTGCCCGCTCAGCCCCTTCAGCGCGCCGGCGTCGGCCAGCAGCCCCTGGTGGCGGCGGTCCAGCCGGGCCCGCTGGCTGAGGTCGGCCACGCTGTCGAAGGCATGGCGCGTACGTGCCTGCATCACTTCCTCGGCCACCGCTTCGCTGAAGCCATCGATCATGCGCAGGCCGAGCCGGATGCCGGGCAGGGCATCGGCCTGCGTGGCCGGCACCAGCGTGCAGTTCCAGTCGCTGTGGCGCACGTCCACCGGCAGCACCGGCACGCCATGCCGGCGCGCATCCTGCAGGATCTGGTCGGGGGTGTAGAAGCCCAGCGGCTGGCTGTTGACCAGGCTGGCGGCAAACGCGGAGGGGTGGTGGCATTTGAGCCAGCAGCTGACGTAGGTGATCAGCGCGAAGCTGGCCGCGTGGCTTTCCGGGAAGCCATAGCTGCCGAAGCCCTTGATCTGCTCGAACAGGCGCTCGCCGTAGTCGCGGCTGTAGTTGTTCTTTGCCATGCCGGCCAGCAGCTTGTCGCGGTGCGGTTCCAACCCGCCGTGGCGCTTCCAGGCGGCCATCGAACGGCGCAGCGCATCGGCCTCGCCCGGGGTGAAGCCGGCGGCGGCCACTGCCAGCTGCATCACCTGTTCCTGGAACAGCGGCACGCCCAGGGTGCGCTTGAACACTTTCTCCAGTGCCGGCGGGTAGTCGATTTCTTCGATCCCTTCTTCCTTGAGCCGCTTGCGGCGGTTGAGGTAGGGATGGACCATGTCGCCTTGGATCGGCCCGGGCCGCACGATCGCCACTTCGATCACCAGGTCGTAGAAGCAGCGCGGCTGCATGCGCGGCAGCATCGCCATCTGCGCGCGCGATTCGATCTGGAACACGCCCAGCGTATCGGCGCGGCAGATCATGTCGTAGGTGGCGGTATCGCCGGCCGGGATGTCGGCCATGCCCATCGCCGGCTCGCCATGCGCGTGCAGCATGGCCAGGCATTTGCGCACGGCGGTGAGCATGCCCAGCGCCAGGCAGTCGACCTTCATCAGCCCGGTGGCATCCAGGTCGTCCTTGTCCCACTGGATCACGGTGCGGTCGGCCATGGCCGCGTTCTCCACCGGCACCAGGGTGGACAGGGGGTGCTCGGAAATCACGAAGCCGCCCGGGTGCTGGGACAGGTGGCGTGGGAAGTCCACCAGTTCGGCGGTGAGCGCCACCACCCGCTGCATCAACGGCGTGTCCGGGTCGAAGCCGCGTTCGCGCAGGGCCTCGGGCAGTGGCTCGTGGCTGCTCCAGCGGTCCAGGCAGGCGGCCAGTTCGTTGACCTGGTCCGGCGGCAGGCCGAGCACGCGGGCCACGTCGCGCACCGCGCTGCGGCCACGGTAGCTGATCGCCACGGCGGTGAGCGCGGCACGTTCGCGGCCGTAGCGGTTGAACACATACTGCAGCACTTCCTCGCGCCGTTCGTGTTCGAAATCGATGTCGATGTCCGGCGGTTCGTCGCGTTCTTCGGAAATGAAGCGCTCGAACAGCAGTTCCATGTGGCTGGGGTCGATCTCGGTCACGCCCAGCACGAAGCACACCGACGAATTGGCCGCCGAGCCACGGCCCTGGCACAGGATCTGCTGGCTGCGGGCAAAGCGCACGATGTCGTGCACGGTGAGGAAGTACGACTCGTACTGTTTGAGGTGGATCAGCCGCAGCTCGTGTTCGATCTGCCCGCGCTGCGCCTCGCTGGCGCCGCCGGGCCAGCGCCAGCGCATGCCCTCTTCGACCAGGGTGCGCAGCCAGCTGGCCGGGTCGTGGCCGTCGGGCACCAGCTCGCGCGGGTAGGTGTACTGCAGCTGCGCCAGGTCGAACCGACAACGCTCGGCCACGCGCAGGGTTTCCTCCAGCAGCTCGGGCGGGTACAGCGCGGCCAGCGCCTGGCGGGTGCGCAGGTGGCGTTCGCCATTGGGAAACAGGTGCCAGCCGGCATCGGCGATGGTGCAGTGCTGGCGGATCGCGGTGAGGGTGTCCTGCAGCGCACGGCGGCGCCGCACGTGCATGTGCACATCGCCGCTGGCCAGCAACGGCAGGTCGTGGGCGTAGCCGAATTCCAGCAGCGCTTCCAGCCGCGCCACGTCGTCGGCGTCGCGGTGCAGTTCCACCGCCAGCCACAAGCGGTGCGCGAAGCGCGCATGCAGCCAGGCCGCATCTTCGGCAGTGGGCGAACGCGCCGGCCACAGGCACAGCAGGCTGTCGGGCAGGGCATCGAAGTCCTCGCGCAGGCAGCGGTATTCGCCCTTCGGCGCACGCCGGCGGCAGGTGGTGATCAGCTGGCACAGCCCGGCATAGGCGGCCTGGTCGGTGCACAGCAGCACCACCTTGGGCCCGTCCTCGATCTGGAATTCCGCCCCGGTGATCAGCGCCAGCGCGTGCTTCTTCGCCGCCTGCCAGGCGCGCACGATGCCGGCCAGCGAACATTCGTCGGTGATCGCCAGGGCCTGGTAGCCCTGTTCCTTCGCACGCGCGAACAGCTCCTCGGCAATGGAGGCGCCGCGCTGGAAACTGAAGGCCGACAGGCAATGCAGTTCGGCATAGCCGGGCAGGGCGGTGCTCATGCGAACCAGCCGTGCAGCATGAACGGCCCATGCCGCGCGCCGGCGGCGGTGTAGGCCCAGGCGCGCTGGCCCAGCGCCGTTTCCACCACGTAGTAATCGCGGCGCACATCGCCTTCGTCCCACCAGCCCGATTCAATCCGCTCCGGCCCGGAGAGGATGCGCAGGTCCGGGTCGTACAGCGGCTGCGGCGTGGCCAGCAGCCAGCCCGGGCGCAGCGGCAGGGTGGGTGGCGGGCCCTTGATGGCCTGTGCGGCGGTGCCGCTGGCGCGTTCGGGGCGGTGTTCGGCGCGCAGCCCCACGCCCTGCACGGCATCGTCGCCCAGCCGCGCGCGCAGGCGTTCGCGCAGCTGTTCCCACGGCATGGCCTGCTGCGGGCGCGGGTCGAACAGGTCGCGCGCGGCCGGCACGAACGGCGGCAGGTGTTCGGCCTGCAGGCGCAGCCCACGGCTGCCGGCGGGCAGGCGCAGGTGGTCGACGCGGTTGCGCGCCAGTTCGAACAGCATCGCCGCATCGCGTTCGGGGGCGAGCAACCCTACGGTGAGCCGGGTGTCGGGGTGGCGCTCGTGTTCGAACCACAGGTCGAACTGCTGCGCGCCGCCATCGCGCGAACACAGGAAGGCGGCCAGGTCGGCGGTAAGGCGGCGCAACGGGAACAGCAGGGCCTGGGTGGATTCGATTTCATACTCGAACTCGATCCGCGCATCGAACCGGTCCGGCGGCCGGAAGTACTGCAGCGGCGCACTGCCGATACCGCGCAGCGCATCCAGGTGGGCCAGCACCTGGGCCGGGAAACGCCGGGCCAGGCTTTCGCGGGGCAGCGCGAAGGCCGCGCCCAGCGTGCGCAGGCCGGAGCGCGCCAGTACCGTGACGGCCTCGGCCGGCAGGCCGCTGCGGTCGATCGGGATCTGCGCCAGTGCAGGTTCCAGCGCGGTCGCATCCACGCCCAAGCGGGCATGCACGCGGGTGAGTACCCAGGCGGCGTGCGGGTTGGGTGCCGCTACCAGCCGATGGCGGAAGCCGAGTTCCTTCAAGCCCTCGCGCAGGCGCTGTTCGATCGCCGGCCAGTCACCGAACAGGGCACGGCTGGCGCCGATCTCCAGCGCCAGCGCATGCGGGAAGGCCAGGCTCACCTGCGAGCTGATGCCGTACAGCCAGCTGGCCAGCAGCTGGCGGGTGTCCTGTTCGGCGCGCGGGTCGTAGTCCACCGTGAGCATGTCGCGGGTCAGCACCTGCGCGGCCGACAGCAGCATGCCGCGGCGCAGGCCGAGCTGGCGCGCCGCCGGGCTGACCGCATGCAGCACCCGCCGCTGGGCCGGGCCGCTGACCAGCACCAGCGGCGCGCGCGGATCGGGCTGCTGGCGCAGGGCCGCGTCCAGCGCCAATTGAGGCAGCAACAGGCAGGCCCACTGCATGGTGGCGCCTCAATGGGCCAGGGCCAGCGGCAACGGCTGCGCCGGTGCCATGCCGCCGCGGCATTTGAGCACCCGCACCTGGCCGGCATCGAGCTGCAGGCGCAACGGGGCGGGGGAGGGGTTGCGGGCCAGCCGGCTGTCGCGGAAGGCAAAGCCCAGGCACTGGCCGGTTTCGGCGGCCACCTGCAGCCGGCGCAGGGCGCGGTCGTCGGCGTGCCCGGGCCAGCACAGCACCGCCGCACACGCAGCCGAGCGCAGGCATTGTTCGGCCGCCCACAGCGCTTCGCGCGGGCTGGCATGCACTACCTGCAGCTGGCCCAGGGCCAGCCCGGCGCCGGCCCAGGCTGGCGCATGTGGCAGGTGCGGCGGGGCGACCAGCACTACGGTCTGCTGCAGCTGGCTGAGCCGGGCCAGGGTCGGCCAGACCAGCGCCAGTTCCCCTTGGCCGGGCGCGGCCAGCAGCACCTCGGACAGGGCCGAGGGCGGCCAGCCGCCGCCGGGCAACCGGCTGTCCAGCGCCGGGTGCCCGGTCGGGTGGGCAGCGGCTTCCCGCGCCGTCCCGCGCGGCTGCCCGCGCCAGACCTGGCGGCTTTCCAGCAGCTGTTCCAAGGCCACCACCGCGCCCATCAGCGCACCTCCCTGGCAGGCTGGAACAAGGGCAAATGGGCGGGAAACCTGAACATGGAGGCGAGGATAGGCAGGGCAGGTGTCAAGGGTTGAGACCGACATGCTACGTGTTATTAGCAAAATTGCTAATGAATTTACCCGCCCTGTCGGTGACCCCGTAACAATTCGTAGCCCCGGCCGTTGGCCGGACACCGCGCGCAGCGCGGCCCAAGCGTCCGAAGCCCAATTCACATCAGCCCACCGCACATTTCCCGACGTTTACCGCCGCCGAGGCCGACAGGGCATCCAGCAACGGCTGGGCGTAGTAGACATTGGCCTCCGCCGCTTCAGCGATTTCCAGCGCGGCCTGGGCATGTCGCGCAGCATGCTCAGCCAGCGCCTCCAGGCCCTGCAGGATGCGGGTGTGCTGACCCAGCAGGCCGCCGCCGATAGCAGCCGATACCTCGACTACGTGCTCACCGCCCAAGGCCAAGCGCTGTTCCCGCTGGTGGTGGCGCTGCGCCAATGGGGCGAGGGCCATCTGTTCGATCCGTCTGAACCGCGTTCGCACCTGCAGGTGATCGGCACCGGGCAGGCCGTGGCACCGCTGCTGCCGCGCGACGCCGAGGGCAGGGCGCGGACGGCGGCGGAGACCGAAGTAATCAAGCCGGATTCACTGCCGTGAACCTGAACACGCTGTTGACACGAATGAACAGGGTGAACGACTCTTGAGCGGATGGGTGCTGGTCACGGCACCCGACGGATGCGGTGGCTGTGGCGACAGGCGGAGGGGCCTGATCGTGGCTGGCGTGCCCGTGTACTTCGATCCCGAGCGCAGTTGCGTGCCGGGATCCCGCCATGACGGCGCTGCACCCTTCTGCGGCAAGACTCCCTGGATTTATTGCGTCAGCAAAAGGTGTTTCGCCCGCTTATGAAAACGATTACAAAGCCCTTGGCCCTGACGGCCGCCATCGCCCTGTCGCTGTCTGCCCCTGCCTTTGCCGCACCGGCGGTGGGTGGCGACGCCTTCACCGTGCTCCGCCTGGACCAGGCACCGACGTACCTGGATGCCAAGCTGGTGGCCGAACAGCTGCAGGCGCTGGACGTGGATGCGCTGACCATCGGCAACGTGATCCGTCCGGCCGACAGCATGGAAAGCGCGCAGGCACCGGACCCGCTTGCAGCATTGGCCGACGACCTGGGCTACACCTATCGCTTCGTCAGTGCCGACCCGGCTGCGGCCGAACAGCGCGGCAGCATCGTGCTCTCACGCCTGCCAGTGGAAGCCGAATCGGGTGTGGAAGCGCCGGGCCTGAACTACCTGCGCCTCAACGACGGCCGCCACGTGGTGGCGCTGTACACGCGCGCTGCCGAGGCCGATGGCGCGGCGGTCAAGACGCTGGTGGACAGTTCGCGCCTGGGTGCGCCGGCGGTGCTGCTGGGTACCGATGCGGACATCGCCACCGCCGCGGGTTTCGCCGCCATCGGCAAGGGTGCCGGGTACAGTGCCGGCTTCGATGCCGCCACCACCAAGCCGGTCAAGCTGCGCCTGGATGCCGATGCGAGCATCGCCGGCCAGCTGCTGACGCTGGGCTACAACGCCCCCGTGGGCGGCGACACGCCGTGGATGGACACCGGCCTGGGCGCGGATGCGCGCGCCAGGCTGCTGGTGGCGCGGATGACCGCGGACGAGAAGTTCCAGATGCTGCACAGCTACTTCGGGCTGGGCAAGGATGGCGGGCCGCTGCCGGAAGGCGCGGTCGGTTCGGCCGGGTTCGTGCCGGGCGTGCCGCGCCTGGGCATTCCGTCCCAGCAGTCGGCCGATGCCGGCGTGGGCGTGACCAACCCGGGCGGGATCCGCAAGGGCGACCATGCCACGGCGATGCCCTCGGGCCCGTCCACCGCCTCGAGCTGGAACCCGCAGATCGCCTTCACCGGCGGTGCCACCATGGGCCGCGAAGCGTGGCAGCAGCGCTTCAACATCCTGCTGGCCGGCAGCGTCAACCTGCAGCGCGACCCGCGCAATGGCCGCAATTTCGAATACGCCGGCGAAGACCCGGTGCTGGCCGGTCGCCTGGTGGGTGAGTCGATCCGCGGTGTGCAGAGCCAGCACGTGATCTCGACGATGAAGCATTTCGCGCTCAACGACATGGAAACCTCGCGCAACTTCCACAGCGCCGAAATCGGCGAACAGGCGATGCGCGAATCGGACCTGCTGGCCTTTGAAATCGCCCTGGACGAAGGCAAGCCCGGTTCGGTGATGTGTTCCTACAATCGCATCAACGGCACCTACGGCTGCGAGCACGATTACCTGATGAACGAGGTGCTCAAGCAGGAATGGAAGTTCCCCGGTTTCGTGATGTCCGACTGGGGCGGCGTGCACAGCGGCTCGAAGGCGGCGCTGGCCGGCCTGGACCAGCAGTCGGCGGGCGAGGTGTTCGACAAGGCGGTGTATTTCGATGCGCCGCTGCGGCTGGCCGTGGCCGGTGGCACGGTGCCGCAGGCGCGCTTGGACGACATGGTGGCGCGGATCCTGCGCACGATGTTCGCGCACGGTAATTTCGACCTGCCGCCGCAGCATGTGCCGATCGACGATGAAGCGGGCTTTGCGGCCGCGCAGCGCACGGTGGAAGAGGGCAGCGTACTGCTGCGCAACGCCGGCGACGTGCTGCCGCTGGGCAAGGAGGTGCAGCGCATCGTGATCATCGGCGGGCATGCCGACAAGGGCGTGATCGGGGGCGGTGGTTCGTCGATGGTGGGCTGGACAGCGCGTGGCACCAATGCGGTGCCGGGCGTGCTGCCGACCACCTGGCCGGGCCCGGTGATCTTCCACCCGTCCTCACCGCTGGAGGCGCTGCGCGCCGAGCGCCCGGATGCGACCATCGAGTACGTGGACGGCCGTGACGTGGCGGCTGCCGCGCGCGCTGCCGCCGCGGCCGACGTGGCGATCGTGTTCGCGACGCAGTGGTCGGCCGAGTCGGTGGACCTGCCGCACATGAAGCTGCCGGACAACCAAGACACGCTGATTGCCGGGGTGGCCAAGGCCAACCCGAAGACGGTGGTGGTGCTGGAAACCAACGGTCCGGTCGAGCTGCCGTGGCTGCAGCAGGTGCCGGCGATCCTGCAGGCGTGGTACCCGGGCATCCGCGGCGGTGAGGCCATTGCGGCGCTGCTGACCGGCAAGGTGAATCCCTCGGGCCGGCTGCCGGTGACGTGGCCGGTGGACGCATCGCAGCTGCCTCGCCCGCACGTGAACGGGCTGGGCTTCAATCCGAAGCAGAAGCCCGACGACACCATCGATTACAACATCGAAGGCGCCAACGTCGGCTACAAGTGGTTCGCGGCCAAGGGCCTCACGCCGCAGTTCGCGTTCGGCCACGGGCTCTCGTACACGCAGTTCCAGTACGACAACCTGACCTACACGGCGATGGGCCAGCGCCTGGTGGCGACGGTGGACGTGCGCAACACCGGCAAGGTGGCCGGTGCGGACGTGGCGCAGCTCTACCTGAAGATGCCCGAAGGCAGCACCACGCCGATCCGCCTGATCGGGTTCCAGAAGGTCACGCTGCAGCCGGGCGAATCGCGCCGGATCCGCATCGAGGCCGAACCGAAGGCGATGGCCAGTTTCGATACGCGCGACAAGCAGTGGAAGATTGCGGAAGGCCGTTACGAGCTGCAGCTTTCGCGCTCGGCCAATGAGCCGCTGCAGACCTCGCCCATGGTGTTGGATGGTGGTGTGGTGAAGTAAGGCCGGGCGTGGTGCGTGGGCGTTTGGAGCGCTCACGCATTGTGGCGAACAGCCTTGGTCTGGGGGCGTGCCTGGCTTGGCTGGCGGGTGTGGGTTTGCGGGACACGCCGCAAGTACGTCCATGTAGGCTCGTTCGCGCCATCCATGGCGCTCTACGGTCCCGCAAACCCACCCCCGCCAGCCTTTGACAGTTGGCTGGTGACCCACGGAAATCAAAGGCAACAGCAACAGCGTTTGTCCACCGCTTTTTCCGTGGCCACCGACTCACTTTCAAAGGGCCGGCGGGCATGGGGGTACGGGGGCTTTGCGAAACATGGATGTTTCGCAAGAGCCCCCATGGATGGGTTTACGGCGCCCCCCGTACCCCCATGCCCGCCGGCCCAAGCCAGGGACGCCCGCAGACCAAGGCTTTGGCTTCTAAGGCTCTGGCTCTCAAGGCTTTGCTGTAAAAGGCCGTTCGCGGCCAACCATCGGCACATATCGGCAGGGGAAGAACGGCGCTAGGCTGCGGAGGTTGGTCGCCATCACCTTCCCGGAGAGAGCCATGCGTGTTCGTGTCGTGCCTGTCGTGCTGTTGAGCCTGATGATTGCCGCCAGCGTGTCGGCGCAGACCGCGCCGATGACGCCGGATATTCCGGCCAAGGGATTCGTCACCCCTACTGCGGGGTATGACTACGACAAGCGCGAAGTGATGATTCCGATGCGCGACGGGACCAAGCTGTATACGGTCATCGTCGTGCCCAAGGGCGCGCGCAATGCACCGATGCTGTTGACCCGTACGCCCTACGACGCCGCCAACCGCGCCAAGCGCATCGATTCGCCGCACATGCGCGACATCCTCCCGCAGGGCGACGAAGTGTTCGTCGATGCCGGCTATATCCGCGTGTTCCAGGATATCCGCGGCAAGTACGGTTCTGAAGGCGATTATGTGATGACCCGGCCGCTGCGTGGCCCGCTCAATGCCACCAAGGTCGACCATGCCACCGACGCCTGGGACACCATCGACTGGCTGGTCAAGCACGTGCCCGAAAGCAACGGCAAGGTCGGCATGCTGGGCTCCTCGTATGAAGGCTTCACCGTGGTGATGGCGCTGACCAACCCGCACCCCGCGCTGAAGGTCGCCGCGCCGCAGAGCCCGATGATCGATGGCTGGATGGGCGATGACTGGCTCAACTACGGCGCCTTCCGCCAGGTCAACTTCGGCTACTTCACCGGCCAGCTGGCCAAGCGCGGCAAAGGCCCGTCCATTCCCAGCACCGGCTACGACGATTACACCACCTTCCTGCGTGCCGGCTCGGCCGGTGACTATGCCAAGGCCAATGGCCTGGAACAGCTGGCGTGGTGGCACAAGCTGGTGGAACACCCGGCCTACGATGCCTTCTGGCAGGAACAGGCGCTCGATGCGCGCATGGCCAAGACCGAATTGAAAGTCCCCACCATGTGGCTGCAGGGCCTGTGGGACCAGGAAGACATGTGGGGCGCGGTGCACAGCTATGCCGCGATGGAGAAGCGTGACACCGGCAATACGCTCAACTATCTGGTCATGGGCCCGTGGCGGCACAGCCAGGTCAACTATGACGGCAGCAGCCTGGGCGCGCTGAAGTTCAACGGCGATACCGCATTGCAGTTCCGCCGTGACGTGCTCAAGCCGTTCTTCGACCAGTACCTGGTCGATGGCGCGGCCAAGGCCGATACGCCCCCGGTGCTGATCTACAACACCGGCGAAAACCACTGGGACAAGCTGCAGCAGTGGCCGCGTACCGCTGCCCAGACCAGACCGCTGTACCTGCGCGCCGGCGGCAAGCTCTCGTTCGAAGCGCCGCAGGCGGGGGAGGCCACGTACGAAGCCTATGTGTCCGACCCGGCCAAGCCGGTCCCGTTCGCGCCGCGTCCGGTGCGCTTCGCCGACCGCGACATGTGGACCAGCTGGCTGGTCAAGGACCAGCGCTTCGTCGATGGCCGCACCGACGTGCTGACCTTCGTCAGCGAGCCGCTCACCGAACCGCTGCGGATCGGCGGCGCGCCGCAGGTGAACTTGCAGGCGGCCACCAGCGGCAGCGACAGTGACTGGGTGGTGAAGCTGATCGACGTGTATCCGGACCAGGTGCCGTCGACGCCGGAGATGGGCGGCTATGAGCTGGGCGTGTCGATGGCGATCTTCCGGGGCCGCTACCGCGAAAGCTTCAGTGAACCCAAGGCGATCGCCTCCAACCAGGTGCTCGATTACAAATTCGGCCTGCCCACCGCCAACCACGTGTTCCAGCCGGGCCACCGGGTGATGGTGCAGGTGCAGTCCAGCCTGTTCCCGCTGTACGACCGCAATCCGCAGACCTTCGTGCCCAACATCTACCTGGCCAAGCCCGGCGATTACCAGAAGGCGACCCAGCAGGTGTGGCATGCACCGGGCAACGCGTCGTTCATTGCGTTGCCGGTGTACTGATGCCGAGGGCGATTACCCGGACACGCTCGGGTAATCGGTATAGCCCTTGGCGCCGCCGCCATACAGCGTGTCCGGATCGAGGTCGGACAATGCCACGCCCAGGCGCAGGCGTTCGACCAGGTCCGGATTGGCGATGAAGGCGCGCCCGAATGCGATCATGTCCGCATAGCCGGACGCGATGGCCTGCTCGGCACTGTCCTTGTCGTAGCCGTTGTTGGCGATCCACGGGCCCTTGAACTTCGCGCGCAGCGCCGCGTAATCGAACGCGATGTTGTCGCGCGGGCCACCGGTGGCGCCTTCGATCACATGCACGAAGGCCAGGCCGCCAATGGCATCCAGGCGCTCGACCGCACGTTCGAACAACGGCTGCGGCTGCGAATCCCGCGCATCGTTGGCCGGGGTCACCGGCGACAGGCGCACGCCGGTACGCTCTGCGCCGATTTCCGAAGCGATCGCGCGCACCACTTCGTCGAGCAGGCGCGTTCGGTTTTCGATACTGCCGCCGTATTCGTCGGTGCGCAGGTTGCTGCCATCACGCAGGAACTGATCGATCAGGTAGCCGTTGGCGGCATGTACTTCCACGCCGTCGAAACCGGCGGTGATCGCATTGCGTGCGGCCTGGCGGAAGTCCTGGATCAGCGCGGGAATCTCGTCCAGGCGCAGCGCGCGCGGCTCGGAGACATCCTCGAAGCCCTTTGCGGTGAAGGTCTTGCCATTGGCGCGCAGCGCGCTGGGTGCCACCGGCACTTCGCCGTCCGGAAGCAGGCTGGTGTGCGAGATGCGGCCCACGTGCCAGAGCTGCAGCACGATGCGGCCGCCGCGCGCATGCACCGCATCGGTCACCTTGCGCCACGCATCGATCTGGGCTTGGCTGTAGATGCCGGGCGTGTCCAGGTAGCCCTGGCCGAGCGGGCTGATCTGGGTGGCTTCGGCGATGATCAGGCCGGCGCTGGCGCGCTGCTCGTAGTACTGGATGGCCAGCGGGTTGGGCACGCGGCCTTCGATGGCGCGGTTGCGCGTCAACGGTGCCATCGCGATGCGGTTGCCGACCTCGATCGCGCCGAGCCGGGTGGGGGTGAACAACGTACCGTCAGGGGACTGTGTCATGTGCGATGCCTTGGGGAAGAGAAGTCGTGCAGGGGATACGACACCCAGCATAGGCCCGGGTGCGTTGCAGCGATGGGAAGCATTGTTGCGGGGCGCTGCGTGCACGTTGTGTAACGCATCCGGGGCGTAGGGTAGTGAGGTACCCAAGCAGAGGCAGTGCAATGATCGATTACCAACTCAAGGGCAAGGTCGCCATCGTCACCGGTGGCGTTTCCGGTATCGGCCTGGCCGTGGCCGAACTGCTGGCCGATTCCGGCGCGGCGGTGGCGGTGTGGGACCTCAAGGACGACGCGGTGCAGAAGACCGCTGAGGCCATCCGTGGTCGTGGCGTCAATGCGATCGGCATCGCCCTGGACGTCACCGATGAAGCGGCGGTGGACGCGGCCGTACAGCGCACGGTGCAGGAACTGGGCGGGCTGGATATCGCGGTCAACAACGCGGGCATCGGTGGCCCGTCGGCGACCAGCGGCGAGTACCCGGTGGACGGCTGGAAGCGCGTCATCGACGTGAACCTCAACAGCGTGTTCCTGTGCCAGCGCGCGCAGATCCAGGCGCTGCGCAAGGGCGGCAAGGGCGGCAGCATCATCAACATGGCCTCGATCCTGGGCCAGGTCGGGTTCGCCAATTCGGCCGCCTACGTGGCCGCCAAGCACGGCGTGGTGGGCCTGACCCAGACCGCAGCCTGGGAACACGCGGGCGACAACATCCGGGTCAACGCGGTGGGTCCGGGCTTCATTGCCACGCCGCTGCTGGACAAGATGGATCCGACCGTACGCAAGGCGCTGGAAGCCAAGCACGCGCTGAACCGGCTGGGGAAGGCGGAAGAAGTGGCAGCGCTGGTGGCCTGGCTGGCCAGTGCCGACGCGTCGTTCGCTACCGGTACGTATTACGCCATCGATGGCGGTTACCTGGCCCAGTAAACACCGTGGGGCAGGGGCGGGCCTGGCCCGCTCCTGCACGCCATGCTCACGCCCGACTTCACGGCACTCCCACGACGCTCACGCAAGGCTGGAACCATTGCCGAGGAGAGCTGGATGGGACTGGAACAGGATCTGTCGATTCTGCTGCGCATCGCCGCAGCAATGTTGTTTGGTGGCGTGCTCGGCCTGGAGCGGGAATTGGGCAAGCACGCCGCCGGGCTGCGCACGCACATGCTGATTGCCGGCGCGGCCGCGCTGATCGTCGGCCTGGGCGACAGCATCGCCGAGCATTTCCAGCAGGAGCGCTACCGCGACCTGCTGCAGGTGGATCCGGTACGCCTGATCGAGGCGGTGGTGGCGTGCGTTGGCTTCGTGGCGGCGGGCACCATCCTGCGTGGCAACCGCGATGATGAGGTCAGCGGTTTGACCACGGCCAGTTCGCTGATCATGGCCGCGGCCATCGGCATCGCGGTGGGGATCGGGGAATTTGTGATTGCGATCGGGGTCAGCGTGATGTGCGTGATCGTGCTGACGGTGTTCCGTCGATTGGCAAAAAAGCTGGAGTCACCATGAGCAGCGAGCGTCCGTTCGAGATCAAACGCCTTGATCACCTGGTGCTGCGGGTACAGGATCTGCAGCGTGCGGTGGCCTTCTATCGCGATGTGCTGGGCTGCACGGTAGCGCGCGAGCGCCCGACGCTGGGCATGGTGCACCTGCATGCAGGATCCTCGATGATCGACCTGGTGAGCGTGGAAGGTGCACTGGGCAGCCGTGGTGGTCCGGCGGCCGGCGCGCAGGGACGCAATCTTGAGCACCTGTGCCTGCGCATCGAACCGTTCGACGAGGCGGCGCTGCGCGAGCACCTGACGATGCACGGGGTGGCGGTGGATGGGCAGGTCAGCAGCAACCTGGGTGCGGAAGGCGATGGGTTGTCACTTTACCTGCGCGACCCCGATGGCAACGGGGTGGAGCTCAAGGGACCGGCCAGTCCGTGCTGCGGTTAGGCAGCCAATCCGCTGTGGGCGCGTAGATCTTTGGTCTAATGGGCGGATCGTGAACGCTTCGCCATGGTTGGACCATGATCATTTCCGCTTCCACCGATTACCGCGCCGCCGCGCAACGCCGGCTGCCGCCGTTCCTGTTCCATTACATCGACGGCGGCGCCTACGCGGAGCACACGCTGCGCCGCAATGTCGAGGACCTTGCCGGGATCGCGCTGCGCCAGCGGATCCTGCGCAACGTGGCCGACCTCAGCCTGGATGCGGAGCTGCTGGGTGAGCGCATGGCGATGCCGGTGGCGCTGGGGCCGGTGGGGCTGACCGGGATGTTTGCGCGACGGGGCGAGGTGCAGGCGGCGAGAGCGGCGGCGAGCCGCGGCATTCCGTTCACGCTGTCGACGGTGTCGGTGTGCGCGATCGAGGAGGTGGCGCCGGCCATCGGTCGCCCCATGTGGTTCCAGCTGTATGTGCTCAAGGACCGCGGTTTCATGCGCAATGCGCTGGAACGGGCCAAGGCGGCGGGGGTCACCACGCTGGTGTTCACGGTGGACATGCCCACGCCCGGCGCGCGCTACCGCGATGCGCATTCGGGGATGAGCGGCCCCAACGCGCCGTTGCGGCGCATGCTGCAGGCCGTGACCCACCCGCGCTGGGCGTGGGACGTTGGGTTGCGTGGGCGCCCGCACGACCTGGGCAACATCTCCACCTATCGCGGCAATCCCACCGGGCTGGGCGATTACATCGGCTGGCTGGGCAGCAATTTCGATCCTTCCATTTCGTGGAAGGACCTGGAATGGATCCGCGAGTTCTGGACGGGGCCGATGGTGATCAAGGGCATCCTGGATCCCGAAGACGCGCGCGATGCGGTGCGCTTCGGCGCCGATGGCATCGTGGTATCCAACCATGGCGGCCGCCAGCTGGACGGGGTGCTGTCGACGGCGCGCGCGCTTCCGGCCATCGCCAGTGCGGTCAAGGGTGAGGTGGAGATCCTGGTCGATTCGGGCATCCGCAGCGGGCTGGACGTAGTACGCATGCTGGCGCTGGGTGCGGACGGCGTCCTGCTGGGCCGCGCGTTCGTGTATGCGCTGGCGGCTCACGGCGAAGCCGGCGTGGCCAACCTGCTGGATCTGATCGCAAAGGAAATGCGCGTGGCGATGACGCTGACCGGTGCGCGGAACATTCGCGAGATCAGTGAGGATTCGCTGGTGGGTTTGTCGCGCTGAAAGCGGTAAAGCGGTAAAGCGGTAAAGCGGTAAAGCGGTAAAGCGGTAAAGCGGTGAAGCCTTGGTCTGCGAGTTTGCCTGGCTTGGGCCGGCGGGCATGGGGGTACGGGGGGCGCCGTAAACCCATCCATGGGGGCTCTTGCGAAACATCCATGTTTCGCAAAGCCCCCGTACCCCCATGCCCGCCGACCCTTTGACAGTGAGTCGGTGGCCAGGGAAAAGCGACAGCGTCGCGGCTGTCGTTGCCGTTGCCTTGCGTTTGATTTCCGTGGGCAACCAGCCAACTGTCAATGGCTGGCGGGGGTGGGTTTGCGGGACCGTAGAGCGCCATGGATGGCGCGAACGAGCTTACATGGGTGAAGGCGCACTGCTTGCGAGGCACTGCCTCGCGTGCGACTGAACGCACAGCCGCTGGCGGCTGGGCCGGGCCGCGGAGCGGGACTTGCGGCGTGTCCCGCAAACCCACACCCGCCGGCCAAGCCGAGAACGTTCGCAGACCAGGGCTTTTGCTTTTGCTTTTGCTTGTGCTCTTGCTCTTGCTCTTGCTCTGCGCCGTACGCGCTAAACCAACATCACTCGCAGCGGACTGCAGTGATGATGTTGTCCTTGTCGAGGTAGACGCGCAGGCGGTCGGGGCGGTGGTCGCGGGTGGCGACGGTGGAGCCGGGACCGATGGGGATGATCAGGCCGGCGCCGCTCTGCTTGAAGACAGTGCGCATGGTGGCTTCGTCGGCATTCTTGCCGATGGCCCAGGTCAGGCCTTCGGCGTGGCATTCGCCGCTGCCGGTGATCTCCGGCCCGGGCGCGGTGGCGCAGGCGGACAGGGACAGGGTGGCCAGGGCCACCAGCGGAAGCACGTTGCGCGAACGGGTCGTCATGGGTCGCTCCTGCGGTTGCCAGCCCCGACCATACCACCGCCGTGGTGGCCCCAGGGTGGGCGCCGCTACACTGGTGGCCGGAGTCGACCAAGGAGCCGGTGGTGCTGCACGTGTTCATGCTGGGTGGGCGTCATGCCCGCGCGCGGATCGAAGTCCATGACGTGGCGTTCGCCAACGTTGAACGCATCGAGGATGCGTATCCGCAGCTGCGCCGGGACTGGTTTGGCGAGGCCAAGGGGCTGCACGTCGATGGCTGGCTGGCCGTCGATGGGGTCGAGGACTATCGGGTAGGGTTTGGCGACGCCGCCCCGGCGGCGGACGAGCCCCGGCTGTTCTTCGTCAATCTGGGTGGCTATGTGCCCGGCGCACTGGGCGAGGCGCATGATTACCTGCTGCTGGTCGCGCCCGACCTGGCGGCGGCCCGGCGCAAGGCCAAGGCGCTGCAGGATGCGCGCTGGGACAAGCCGCATACCGATGCGTTGCTGGAGGTGGATGACTGCATCGCCATCGACCAGGTGGGTGGCCGCCATGTACAGCTGGTGCGCGCTGCGCATGCAGGCATCGAACAGGTCAGCGATTACATCGTGATCGGCTGAGCGCGCAGCGTCGACCACAGCGCCTCCAGGTGCTGCACGAACGCTGCCGGCGCGGTCGCCAGGTTCGCGCTGCCGTGGCGCTCGCCGCCGAAGGGCTCCTCCCCGGGCAGCGACACCCGCGTTTCACCTTCGATTCCGTAGCCGGTGCCGCCGTCTATCAGGCTGATGTGCAGCTGGTGCGGGTCGATGCCGCCCCCACAGAACGTGTGGCTGGCCAACGTGATCTCTGCCTGGCCATCGCCATCCAGGTCGGTCACGCCCACGTGCTCCAGGAACCAGCCCGCTTCCAGGTCCAGTCCGGCGCAGGGCTGGCGGATCTGACGCTGCCATTGCTTGCTCCAGGCCCCGCGCGGGTCCGACCGGGCATGCAGCTGCGCAGTCAGCACTGCGACCTCGAGCACGTTGCCGCTGTCGGCATCCTCATGGGTTTCGTCTCTTCGCTCCAGCACCAGCAGGCCTTCCCCGTGGCGGTCGCGAAAATGCACGCGCCGAAGCACGTGGTCGCCCCCCGGTAGCGGCGCCGCAGTGGCCACCGGTTCGGGAAGCAGGGTCAGTTCGTGCACCGCCGCCGCCGGCCCCTGCTCGGCACAGCCAGCCAGTGCCAGGCAGGCGGCCCCCATCAGCACAGGGTTGAGCAGGCGGAACAGGCGGGGCGGGCAGGCGGGATCGTGCATGGGGGGGGCGTCGCGTAGCTGCCGTGATCATTACCCATCCCGTGCCGGCATGACCACGCACCGCGTCGCGACCGGCTCGTTTCGAGGGCCGGGATTGACCCCCCGGGCCCGTGTTGCTGCAGTGCAGCGAATTCACCGGGCGGTAGCCGGCTGCAAAACAGCCACGCTATAGTGGTCGATCAATGCGGTGCCCGCTTTCGTGCCCGGGCTGTATGGCGCGTCGTACCTGACCAAATTCATGACTGCTGAAACGACTACTCCGCCGGCCGCTCCGGCCCAGGCTTCCGGTCCGCTGTTCTACCGCCAGCCGCTGCCGCTGCAATCGGACAAGCACGCCAACTGGCGCCTGCGTCCGGGTTCGCTGGCGTTTGCCGCCGAGACCAACGCCATTCCGGCGGTGATCGGCGAATTCGGCATGGCCGCCCAGCATTTCCCCATCCTGTTCACCGGCCAGGATGCCTCGCCGATCGTGGCCGTGGGCCTGGCCCGCCGCAACCTGTTCGTGACCGACGGCAAGTGGGCCGATGACACCTACGCCCCGGCCTACCTGCGCCGCTATCCGTTCGTGTTCGTGCAGGCCGAGGACGACAATTTCCTGCTGGCGCTGGATGCCGATTCGGAACAGGTCAACCAGGGCGTCAGCGACGAAGGCGAGCCGCTGTTCGTTGATGGCAAGGCGACCGAACTGGTCGACAACGCCATGAAGTTCTGCGCTGATTTCACCCGCGAATACGAACAGACCCGCCAGTTCAGCGCCGCGCTGAAGGAACAGGACCTGCTGGTCGAGCGCAGCATCGACGTGACCCTGCCCAGCGGTGAAAAGATGTCGGTGAACGGCTTCCACGTGGTGGACGTCGAGAAGTTCGCCAAGCTGCCCGACGCCATCGTCCTCGCCTGGCACCGCAACGGCTGGCTGGCGTCGATCCACCACCACCTGAGCTCGCTGGCGCGCTTCAATGCGCTGGTGCAGCGCCAGAGCGCGCAGGTCGCTGCCGCGGCCTGATCACGCAATGGCGTGTGAGGACGGAAAACGGCGGCCGCAGGGCCGCCGTTTCTGTCTGTCCCGGCATCAGGAACGGCTGCCCCGTGCCTGGCGCAGCTGCCGTCGGAATGCCTCCAGCTTGCTGGAGCGGGGTTGGAGGTCGATCCCGACCCAGCGGTCCTGCTCGCGGCCATCGGCATCGATCTGCAGTTCGTGATGGAACAGTTCGCGGGTGCCGATGGCGCTGTCGCTGATGCCGGTCACCTCGCTGATCGACGCCACCACGCGGCGACCGCTGCCCAGTCGCTGGACATGCACCACGAAATCAACCGCACTGGCGATCTGCCGACGCACGTTGTCTTCGCTGCCCTGGAAGCCGGCGAGTCCTGCCAGGATCTCCAGCCGTTGCAGGCAGTCGCGCGCGGAGCTGGCGCGCACAGTGGCCATGGAGCCATCGTGCCCGGTCGTCATCGCCTGCAGCATCTCGATGACCTCGGCGCCGCGCAGTTCACCGACCAGGATCCGGTCGGGGCGCATGCCCAGGCTGCTGCGCATCAGCTCGCGGATGCCGACCGCGCCCTGGCCGTCCACGCACGGTGCGCGGCTTTCCAAGCGCACGACATGCGGGTGCTTGAGCGTCAGTTCGGCAACCTCCTCGACGGTGGCGATGCGTTCGTCGGCCGGAATGTATCCGGCCATGGCGTTGAGCAGCGCGGTTTTCCCCGAATCGGCGGTGCCGCAGACGAGGACGTTGCAGCGGCCCAGCACCATCGCGTTCAACAGCGCATGCACGGCGGGATCGAACGTGCCCATGCGCAGCAGCTCGTCACAGGTGAACGGGGTCCTGCGGAACTTGCGGATGGAGACCACCGGGCCATCCAGCGCCAGCGGCGGGATGATCGCGTTGAGATGGCCACCAGCGGGCAGGCGCACGTCCGCGATCGGGCAGTCTTCGTCCAGCCGGCGCCCCAGCGGGGCCAGGATACGGCGCAGGATCCGCAGCAGGTGGTCATCATCGGTGAAACGCTGGTTGATCGGCACCAGCTGTCCGGCCTGGGAGACTTGGATATCCCGGTAGCCGTTGATGAGGATGGCATCGATGGCGGGGTCGCGCAGCAGGTCTTCCAAGGGGCCGAAGCCGGTCAGTTCCTTGACCAGCGCGGCTGCCACGATTTCCATTTCGGCGGCATTGACCGGGATGCGCCATTCCTGCACGAACCGGTCGGTCTGGGTGGTTACGTAGCGGGCTACCGTGACCGGCGACCAGGCGTCGATGTCGACCTGCCCATCCTCGATGCTGTTGAGCAGGTGCTCATGGGCAGCGGCCAGCACCCGCAGGAAGTCCTCGGACTGCGCGAACGGCACCCGTGGTTCCGCTGCCGGATCCGCCGGCACGGAATCCGCATGCGCAGCGACCGGGCCGAGCGGGGCTACTTTCTTTTCCATTGACGGCTGTCCAGGAAGCGCGTGAGAGTTTCCAGCGGGGTGTGCGGCCGCGCAGGCGGCGCGGCAGGGCACAGGCGCGCCAGCAAGGGCGCGAGCGCGCGCAGGTAGGGCGCGCGGGGGGCATCGTGCAACAGCAGGTGCCCATGGTTGGCGCTGGTGCGAAGGCGTTCGCAGCAGGGCAGGGTAGCCAGCAGCGGCAGGCCGAACCGGTCAGCGATCTGGGCCGGGCCCAGTCCGCCGCCCTGGTGGTGGCGGTTGATGACCAACTGCAGGCGCGCGTCGCGGCTGCCGATGGCGTCCAGGTGTTTCAACACCTGGTCGAGTGAGACCAGCGTGCCGATCGCCGGGTCGGCGACGAGCCAGATCTCGTCGGCACCGTTGAGGAGGGAGCGGGGAACCTGGCGGACCGGAACACCACCCAGGTCGCACAGCACCGTGCCGAACACGCCGCGCAGGCGCTGCATCAGGACCGCCGGATCGGCAAGGGCACCGCCGTCTCCGCTTGCCGGCTGTCCCAGCAGGTGAAGTCCGCCTTCGTGCCGGGTCACCACCGTGCGGACCAGGTTGGCGTCGATGCGGTTGGCATGGCGCAGCGCATCCTCGTAGTGGAACTGGCTGTCCACGTTGAGGTACAGCGCGGCATCGCCGGCCGGATGGCCGAGATCGACCAGCAGGGTGTCGGTGGCGTCGTCCTCTCCGGCGCGGGGCACGGCGAGCTGCTGTGCCATCACCCCCAGGTGGGTGGCCAGCGTGCTGGTGCCGACCCCGGCGCGTACACCCAGCAGCAGGATCAGCCGGGCCTTCGCGGCGCCCGGCGCAGGCAGGTCGGGAACATCGGCAGGCAGGGCGGCGGCGCGGCGCAGCACGGCGTCGATCTCGGCGGTGCTCGCTTCCAGGTCGAGAATGTCGCGCAGGCCCGCCCGCACCGCCGCGACAATGCCATCCTCCTCCTTCGACGAGGTCGACCCTACCGCGACCAGCGGCAGGTCGGGATGACTGCGCTGGAGCCGCCTGGCCAGCTCGCTGGAGGCCTGGGCGGCCCCGCGCAGATAATCCAGCAGCACCACGCAGGGGCCGCTGCGACGATGGACGTCGAGGGCACCCGCCGGCGCGGCACTGTCCTGCCAGTGCACGCGCATGCCGACCGGGAGCCGGGCTTCGAGCAGGGCGGCCAGGTGGCTGGCCGGTGCGTAGAGGACGAGGGTCATCGGTGGCGGCCTGGGGTGCAGCAGCTGGAGGGGAGCGGCCATGGGAAGCGTCCTTGCGCGCGGGGCACGTCGGACGATGTTCCGCCACCGCTGGCCCCGCCGGATGCACAAAATCGGCAGGGTCTTACACGCCACCCCCGTGATGGCCCCATGGACATCAAGTGAATGGAGGATATTGACGCCGTGTAAACACCTTCACGCAGAAACTCCGCGAAAACACACCGATATTCTGTCCGGTAGAACCAGCGACGCATTCCGAGGGGGGAATGCACAGCAAACCAGGAAGGGGCCTGCACGGTGGATGGCGACCATCGTGGAGTCCACGCCAAACGGGGAATCCGCTGTCATGGCCGATGGTGAAGTGCAGGAGATTCACGGTACCGCGTTACGCCAGCATGACCTGGCGTCCCTGGGCGGTGTGCTCCGGGTCTGCGAACTGGAACTGGTGCTGCTGGACGACAACGGGCCGCGCGCATCGATCCAGGCGCAGGTGCATGATGAATCGCTGTTCTGCACGGTCACCTGCGGTTTCCAGTTCCGCGGACGCTTCGTGTTGCCGCCGGAATGGTGCCTGCTCGGTTTCATCCACGAGACCGACCCATCGCGAAGCTGGTGCCACGGCGTGAGCCTGGGCGCGGGTACGGCATTGACGGTGTTTCCCGAAGGCGCAAGTGAATTCGCGCTCAGTGCCGGCAGCCGTTTCAGCTTCCTGCTTACGCCCATGCACCGGGTGCAGCGCAAACTCACCGAACTCAGCCTGCGTTCGAACCTGCCTTTCGGGCAGGCACTCTCGCTGTTCGATGCGGGCGCCAGCGGTTGCGGGCTTGCCGGGCGCTACGCGCAGCTTCCCGCATGGCTCGGCGGCGCGGATCCGGCCCTGCCTGCTGACGCTGCTGCGCTGCTGCTGCACGAACACGTGCAGGCGTTGCTCGCGGCACAGGGGCAGAGCCGGGCGGCCAACTCCCGTGCGCGCCGCGCGCACTATCTGATCTCACAGCGCGCCGAATCCTTCATGCGGCAGAATCTGCGGCGCAACATCTACATGCACGAAATCTGCGCCGCAGCGGGCGTGAGCGAGCGTGCCCTGCGCTATGCCTTCGAGGACCTGTTCGGAACCTCGCCCAACCGGTACCTGTCGATGCTGCGGCTGTGCGCCGCATGCCGCGGCCTGTCGATGGCCGACGCCACCCGCAAGTCGGTCAAGGCGGTGGCGCTCAGCTGTGGCCTGTGGGATCTGTCGCGGTTCGCCGACAACTATCGGCGCGTGTTCGGTGAGCTGCCCCGGGACACCCTGATGCGTGCGCCTGCCTCGGCGGGCATCCCGGCCTGAAGGCACGTTTCCGGCAACGTGCCGGAATTGCGCATCCACATGCCGCATTCCTCCCTCGTCTTGCCGGAACGCACGTTCGTGCTGCCGGATCGAAGCGTCTGCGCGTCCATCCCAGCGTTCTAATGACCACGAAGCGCCAACGCGTGGACAGGGCCCTGGAGGTCCGGGAGCACGCGACCGGCAGGCTTTGTCCTGGCTCGCTGTCAACCGCGGGATGTCTCCCCCGTCATCGCTCAGGGGGCAGCGAGCCAGGCCATTTCTCGCCTGCGATCCGTCTCAGCCGGCAGCCCGCTCGCTGGTGATCACCGCACCTTCGCGCATCACCAGGGTCACCGGCGTCCGTTCCACGACGTCCAGCAACCGTTGCCACTGCGCGTCATCAAGCGCACCGCTGGCATGCAGCACCCGGTGGACCAGCAGGCGGTTGTCGGCGTCGCGGGAGGAGGACAGTTCGGCGCGGAACTCGCCGAGGTCCCAGCCCTTCTTCTCCGCATACATGCGCAGGGTGATGGCCGTGCAGGCCGACAGCGCCGCCAGGTACAGCTCGAACGGCGCCATGCCCGCGCCCTGTCCGCCCAGCGTGGCAGGCTCATCGGCCACCACGTGGTGTGCACCGGCCTGGATCTGGTGCCGGTAGTTGGGGCCGTCGGAAACAATCTTGACCTGTGCCATGGCGCACGCTCTGCAACGGGAATGTGGGGCGCCGAGCATGCCATGCCGGCTGGCTGCGCGCAGCCTGCCAGCGGCGGGACGGTTTGTTGCCTTCGCGGGTGGCTACTCCACGCTGGGTATCTTCACCTTCAATGCGGTCGCCTCGGCGTCGCAGTCCTGGGCCACCACGCCGCTGCCGCGCAGGCTGTCGATCTCGGCACGGGCCGCCCTCATGTCCGCGTTGAAGGTTTCATTGGCATGCAGCACCGCGACGGCGCCAGCGCCGACCGCACGCCCCTGCAGTACATCGCTTTGCCAGTGCGCGTTGCAGATCAGCCGGTTTTCGCCGAACGCGCGACCGCGGGCGAGCACGGCATCGGCCTGGGCCGGGCTCAGCTCGCTCAGCAGCAGTGCCCAGGCCCAGCCGATCGAGGTATGCCCGGAGGGATAGGAGCCGTCGGTGCGCAGCGAGGCTTCATCGGCCGGGAAGCAGGTCTTCTCTTTGTAGAACACGAACGGCCGTGTGCGCTTGTAATGGTCCTTGGCCGCGTACGTGGCCAGGCCCGCATCGACGAGGGTGCGTTGCAGCAGCAGGTAGAGGCGCGGCGTATCCTGCTGGCTGATCGGCACCCCCAGCGCGCAGGAAAACGTGCTGGCCACCTGCGGGAAGCGCAGGTCGGCATCGCGGCTGGCCAGTGCGTAGCGCGGACTGGATTTCAACTTCTGCGATGCCCGGCTGGTCGCCTGGTCACGGGCAAACCCGGGCGAACCCTTGGCGGGAGGCGGCGGCAGCAGGACCAGGCTGTCGGGCAGCGCACGTCCCAGGTAGCCGGCGGGCACGCCCGGGCGCAGCTCCGGAACGGGCGCAGGCGGTGGCGGCAGCGCGGAGGGGAGCAGCGCCGGTGATGGGCTGGTCAATGGGCCGGTGGCGCAGCCGACCAACAGCGCGACGGCAAGCCAGGACGCCTTGCGATGAGCGGGCATGGACACCTCCATCCGTAGGGTTCTACTGGCCGGCCGCACCACGCGGCGCGGCATCGCGCAGGGGAAAGCGCACTTCGATCCGCGCACCGCCGAGCGGGCTGGTGCCCACGTGCAGGGTGCCGGCCAGCAGGCGTGCGCGTTCTTCCATGCTGATCAGGCCCAGTCCGGGCGTGCGCCGCAGGTGGCTGGACAGGATGCCCACGCCATCGTCATCCACCCGCAGCACCACGTTCTGCCCACGCACGCACACCAGTACGTCGGCCACGCTGGCGCGCGCGTGCTTGTCCACGTTGTTGACCGCTTCCTGGACGATCCGGAACAGGCTCAGCTCCTGATCGTCGTTCAGGCGTGGCGCGTCCTCGATGCTGCAGCGCAGCCGCAGCCGTCCCCGTGCGTTGCGCTTGATGCAGAACGCATCCAACGCACTGGCCAGCCCGGTGAAGCGCAGGATGCTGGGGTGCAGTTCGTGCGAAATGGCGCGGATGTCGTTGGACACCGACAACAGCTGGTCCTGCAGTTCCACCACGCTGGGGCGCTCGGCAGGCGGGATGTGGTTGCGCAGGGTGCTGAGCCGGATCGAGATCGCGGCCAGCGACTGGTTGACGTCGTCATGCAGGTCGCGCGCGATCCGGGTGCGTTCCTCTTCCTGCACCACCAGCATCCGCCCGGTGACTTCGCCCAGGCGCGCGTACGCACGCTGCAGTTTTATCCGGTTGGACAGCTTCTGCTCGGAGAGTGCGCCCAGGAACAGCAGTGCGAACCCCGTGCACAGGGTCCAGGCCTGGCCGGTGAGCAGGTTGCGCTCGGGCGTCCAGAAGCCGAACGGTCCCATCGCTTCCACGCCCAGCTGCATCCCCAGCACCGCCACGACCACCATGGTCAAGGATGCCCCCGCGATGCCAAACACGATCAGTGCCCAGACCAGCAACGGAATCGGCGCCAGGGTGAGCAGCGGGGTGACCACCCCGTCCTGCCAATCCACCGTCCACAGCACCACCAGCAGGCCCAGCAGCAACAGGGCCAGGCCCAGCGTCTGCCAATGCCAGCCGTGGCGGCGCTCGGGCGCTTCAAGGATGCGGGCCACGTTGACCAGGGCCGGCACGATCAGCAGGTAACTGACGCTGCTGGTGAGGGCCAACTCGCGCATCGTGGCGGGCGCCAGCGCAGGACCGCGTCCACCCAGCGCCAGCGCGTACCACCACGCCCCGCACAGGGGCAGCAGCACACAGGCCAGCAGGAGGAACAGGGTCAGGTCGCGGTAGTCCTCCAGCGCAGCGCGCTCGCCGCGCCAGCGCAACAGCAGCCACGCCACCATTGCCACCATGGCGAACTCGCCCAGGCTGGCCAGCAGGCGCGGCAGTGCCGACAGCGGCACCAGCAGCAACGACAGCACGGTGCCGGCGCAGGCGGCGAGGATGCACCCGCGCCATTGGCTGCGTGGTGTGAACAGCAACCAGCCCAGCAGTACCGGGCCGGGTATCCACAGCACATGCAGCTGCGGGTTGGGGGCAAGCGTGGGCAGCCACTGGCCGAGCATGCAGCCGAGCAGGAGCGGGAGCACGTTTGTTATGAGGATGCGCACATCCAGTGGAGACGATGTGAAGCGCTCACTCCGACGCAAGGACAAGCGGTTGCGGGTAGTGTCGGCCGGGGGCGTCCCGACCTGGTTCACCTGGCTGCTGGCCTGCACTCTGCACCTCGGGAGATGCGCGGGATCACCACACTGGCAATCCATGCGCCATAACGTGGTACGACTTTCGGGTGAGCAACGGACTGCGACCGGTCACGGCTGGGGGCTTTGGCGGCACGACTTGTCGCCATGTCGCAACGGCCCCACAATCGCGCCGATGAGAACAGGTTGACTCGACGCGCGCTATCCACATTCCGACGAATCCGGGAGCTGGCGATGGACGAACCGATGTCCCCCTACAGCCGTTTTGTCGTTGACGGCTTCGATGCGGACGCCCTGCTGGGGGTGGTGCGCGATACCCGCTTCGAACAGCGGCTGCTGGCTGCCGGCCACTTTCGCGCCTGCGTGCAACGCCTGGTCTTTCCGGAATTCAGCCTGGACAGCGGCGCCTACACGCTGCCGATCTTTGCCAGTGGAAGCTTCAGCCAGGGCATGATCGCGCTGGCCCTGGCCGTCACCTGCGCGCAACCGATGTGGGCCAACGGACGCTGGATCGCAGCGGGCCAGATCATGGTGTTTGCCGAGGACAGCGAGTTGAACGTGCGCCCCAGTCCCGGGGGCTGGCAATGGGCAGTGATGCTCATTCCGCGCACCGTGCTGCAGCGGGAAGCAGTGCAGCGGGTCGGGCGCGAATTGCGGCTGCCCAAGGTGGGCTGGTACAGCCGCGCGGCGGCCCCCAGGGACGCCCGCAACCTGCGCGAAGGGGTGTTCACGGTGCTTCAGGACGCCGCCGGTTGGCAGGGGATTGTCCGGCCCGAGCAGCTGGAGATGCAGGCATCCACCCTGCTCGGGGTGTTCATCGATGCCGTGGCGGCATCCGATGGTGGTCCCGAACGGCGGGGGTTGGGCAGCTGCAACGAACGCCGCCGCGACGCCATCGTGCGCCAGGCCGAGGCCTATCTGAAATTGCAGCTGGAGAATCCCTATGACAGCCGGGCGCTGTCCCGGCACCTGGGCGTGGGCGAACGCCAGCTGGAGCGTCTGTTTCGTGATGCTTACGGACATGGCCCGTGCCATTGGCACCAGCTGGCGCGGTTGAACCTGGCCCGCAGTGCCCTGCGGCATGCCCGGGGCTCGGTTGGGGTGACCGAGGTGGCGACGCGTTTCGGCTTTGCGCATCTGGGGCGGTTCTCGGTGATGTACCGCGACGTGTTCGGCGAAAGCCCCCGGGATACCCTGCGTGGCTGAACCGTTTTGAACGTCCGTCACAGTGTGAAACAACGTCACGGCGCCATCACGTCCGCACCATCAAGGTCGAATCGTTGTGCGGGGCCGGCGCTACCGCTGGCCCGCAGAGCACTTCAATCAGGGGACGATTGATGCCACGGGAGACGACAACATGCAGGTTTCGTATTCGCCGGCGGAGTGCCGGTATCGCAGGGTAGTGCTGGCCGATGACCACCGCGTGGTGGCTCAGGGCATCGAGCATCTGCTGGAAGGCCGGTTCGAGTCGATCGAACTGGTGTCTTCCGGACAGGAACTGGTTGACGCCGTAAGGCGGGATCCTCCCGACGTGGTGGTGGCCGACATCAGCATGCCTGGCCTCACCGGCATCCAGGCGCTGCGGCGGATGCGCGAGGAGGGCTACGAAATGCCGGTGGTGTTCCTCACCATGCATGACGAGTCGAGCATGGCGGCCGAAGCGATCCGTGCCGGCGCGCGCGGGTATGTGCTCAAGAGCGCGGCGGGCGAGGAACTGGTGCGGGCCCTGGCCGGCGTGATGGGCGGGCACACCTATGTCACCCCGACGCTGGCCGCAGATGCCATCACCAATGCGGGCCGGCAGCAGTACGTGCTGACCGACAAGCAGCTGCGCATCCTGGAGTACGTCGCGCGCGGGCTGCGTTCCAAGCAGATCGCCTACGAACTAGGGGTGTCGGTGCGCACGATTGAATCGCACAAGTACGCGATCATGCAGGAGCTCGGCGTGCACGGCACGCTGGAACTGGTGCGCAAGGCCGAACACGAAGGCCTGATCCGGCACTGAGCACCGTCTGCATACGGGACGCGGGCAAGTAGATTTACTTGCCCGCGTCCGGTTGTTTTTCCCTTGTCCGGTGGACAGGCACGGCACACCATCAGGGAACGCGTCGACCTGGCGGGAACCATGAATGCTGCCCGTGTGCTGCTTGCCGAAGACGGCTCCGCCATGGGCCGGCAACTGCGTGGCCTGCTTGCCGAACAGTTCGAGGTGATCGGCCTGGTGCAGGACGGCGCCTCGCTGGTCAAGGCGGCGCAGTCGATGCTGCCCGACGTGGTGGTGACCGACATCGCCATGCCCGAGCTCAACGGCCTGGAAGCGGCGCGGCGGCTGCGCGTGCAGCGGCCGGTACTGGGCGTGGTGTTCATCACCGTGCATGCCGAGCCGCAGATGGTGGACCAGGCCATGGCCCTGGGCCCGTGCAGCTATGTGCTCAAGTCCGATGCCGGCGACGACCTGGCGCTGGCCGTGCAGGCCGCGCTGCGTGGCGAACGCTTCGTTTCGCGCTCGCTGTAGGCGGTGGATGGGTTCATATCAGCATGCCCGCGAGTTTCGCGACCAGATCGTCCACCGACATGGCCACCAGCGCCAGCGGAAGCAGCGGGACGAGCGTGGGAAGTGCCATTCCCATCAGGGTCCAGCGCGTGACCGGTACCACCGACATGGCCGTCGTGCCCTGATACACCGCACTGAAGTCGGCGAAGGCCGACGCGTCGTTGTGGTCGAGCAGCGATTCGGTGCTGGCCGTGTCCTCGCTGGCAGCCTTCCAGCGATCATCGAATGACGCCGCCGCGCGGTTGCCCAACGCGCTGAACCGGTACAACGCGTGGCGGCGCGCGCGGATGAGCGTAGGCGAGAGCAGCAGCAGCGGAGCAACCAGCAGCAGGGTCTCGCCAATGACGTAGCCTGCCAGCAGGTGCCGGCATGC
>NZ_JAGXKC010000320.1:0-301 GCF_019091045.1 Stenotrophomonas sp. GbtcB23
CATCGTCTACCAGAACCCGCATCTCGGCCTTTTGATGAACCATACCAGCAGCGGCAATGTGGCCGAACGTCTGCTGATCGCGGGAAAGCGCAACTTCGCCGAACTGCGCGAGCGCGCCCGGGAATCGCTCGATGCCTCGGAATTCCCGATCGAACGCATGGATGCCCGGCCGCGGGAACTTTCCGGCGGCATGCAGCAGCGCGTCCAGCTTGCCAAGGCAATCGCGCTCGAACCCGCCGTGCTGCTTCTCGATGAGCCGACGACAGGACTTGACGTCAGCGTCCAGGCGCCGGTGCTCGAC
>NZ_JAGXKC010000321.1:0-300 GCF_019091045.1 Stenotrophomonas sp. GbtcB23
CGCTCCAGTCTTTTGCAGCGTCAGGCGGATGGCTGTTTGCCACCAAGGATCACGAGGATCGGGCTCGGTCACTTTCGAAGCACAACTTCTCCGTAACCATTCGTGGAGATCGACGTAAGAGGCGTCAGCCCTATGCGCGCTTTGGGCACGCGAAGTATCGAGCCGCATCAATGAAGAACAGGTGGGACTTGTTAGGCCAGAAATTCGCGGCAGAGGACGACATCCACGATGGAAGGTTCTTGCAACTATACACCGCGTCAGGAGAGCTGTTCGTAGTCCTGAGGGCGCTCCGCCCTTGGG
>NZ_JAGXKC010000322.1:0-298 GCF_019091045.1 Stenotrophomonas sp. GbtcB23
AGATTGAAAACCACGTTGACTGTGTCACCCGCAGACCGTTGCAGGAGCTCTTTCGACTCGCGCAGGGCGGCGGTGACAACCAACGATTCGGGGGACAGCTTCTGTCCTCGGCCAAACGTCAGCAGTTGTCTGGAAAGGAGGGCGCCCCGTTCGGCCGCGCGAAGGGCCGTCTCGATCAGCTTGGCAGCGGGCCCGTCCTTCACGCGGACGCTGATGAGGTCGAGGCAGTTGACGATGATCGTCAGAAGATTGTTGAAGTCATGGGCAAGACCGTGAGTCAACTTGCCAATCGCTTCCA
>NZ_JAGXKC010000323.1:0-297 GCF_019091045.1 Stenotrophomonas sp. GbtcB23
CCATCCATCCGTGCGACGGCGCAAAACAGCGCCAGATGGCCGACATAGTACCCGTAGAAGGCCCAGCGAGTGCGCGGGACCTTCCAAGACAGGTCGCCCAGCAGTAGCACGGGCGGAGCCAGCAAGGCCCAGCCGTTGCCGTTGTACGCGCAAAGCAGGCACAGGGGCAGCACCATCACAAACGGATAGTCACGCCAATCCCGCAACGTCTCGTAGTACAGCCCGTTGATGCTGGCCCCGGCCTGCAGGAGATCTCGACGCGACCGGAACCAGTGCCATGCCCCAAGGACGAACACT
>NZ_JAGXKC010000324.1:0-297 GCF_019091045.1 Stenotrophomonas sp. GbtcB23
GCCAATGGCGAGGAAGCGCTTGCGCTGCTGGCCAGGATGCGGTTTGACCTGGTGCTCACCGACTGCCATATGCCGCGGATGGATGGCTACGTGCTTACCCGCACTATCCGTCAAGGCGCGGTTGCTGGCATCAGCGACATCCCGGTCGTTGCGCTGTCTGCCGGTGTGTTGGAAGAGCAGATTCAGCGGTGCCGGGAATCGGGGATGGACGATTTCCTTCCCAAGCCGGTGCTGCTGGCCCCGCTGGGCGAGATGATCGCGCGCTACGTTGACACGTCGCCCCTCGATTCAGGCACC
>NZ_JAGXKC010000325.1:0-295 GCF_019091045.1 Stenotrophomonas sp. GbtcB23
CCTTCCACAAGACAGGCAAGCCCCGCCGTATCCGCTTCGGCGACCTGATGACGTATAAGCAGGCGCGCGATGAGGCAAGTCAGTCGGCCTTGGACAACCTGGCCGCCGAAGCGCAGGAACTGCGAATGGGCTACTAGGTGGCGTGGACCTGATCCGGAACCCATTAATGCGCATTGATCCACACTTGCGCCAGGCCCAGGAAGTCGGGATAGCTCAGTCCGTCGTACTCCAAGCCTCGGGACGCGCAGATGGACGGCAGCTCCGTCGCGAACTTTTCATAGGCACCGAACACCCT
>NZ_JAGXKC010000326.1:0-295 GCF_019091045.1 Stenotrophomonas sp. GbtcB23
TCCGTGACAGCATTAAGGTCAGCTTGAGGGTCACACGACCGCAGCCACTTGGGAACGTAGGCGTATAACACCAAAGAGCCATCGAAGGTCGATGCCAATCCCTCGTCGTCCCAGCCCCTACGCCGCACGAAAGTAGATGCGCTATCCAAGCACATGCCCACTAAGGCATTCAACATACCAACCCCCTCTTCAGACGGTTAGCACATGTCCACGGTACACGGTGACGTCTGATCGGATTATCTTCCCCCTCGCGGCTTGCTCCTGCAAGCGAGTAGTCATCCACTCTTTTTCGCCT
>NZ_JAGXKC010000327.1:0-295 GCF_019091045.1 Stenotrophomonas sp. GbtcB23
CTCCAGCGCGCCTTCGGGATCGACCAGAATGTCCGCGATGTTCTGCACGTCGCGCACTTCATGCGCACCGCGCCGCACCTCCAGCAGCGGGTTGTAGGCTGCCGGCTTCGCATCGGTTGGGTTGAACAGCAGGCAATGCGAGAAACGTGAGCGCCAGCCTGCGGTGATCTGCCAGTTCTCGCCCTTGATGTCGTGGATGACGGCCGAGTCCGGCTAGGATAGGAGCGTTGGCCCCAGCAGGCCGGCACCTTCATCCGAGCGCGAGGGCGCGAAGGTCTGGGCGTGGTCTGGGGCC
>NZ_JAGXKC010000328.1:0-295 GCF_019091045.1 Stenotrophomonas sp. GbtcB23
AGAGTAGGGGAGTTGCTGCGCGGGGCGTTGACGGCGTGGCTGACGCGCTACGCCTCCATCGCCAGAGGCTTACTGGACCGTGGCATCGCGTTGTCCTGTCAGTCCGACTGCGTTAAAGGGGCAGCGCCATCCGCCACAAGGATACATACGCACCTATCTTCTCAGCCCTGAGTTCAGGCACCACCCGCTGAATGGTCGCCGGTGTTCGGGCTGCGAGATCCTTGAGGGACTGAGAGACACTGAAGGCTCGCGCGTGGTCCACCAGAATCGCTCGATCATGTAACGATCTCTCCGG
>NZ_JAGXKC010000329.1:0-294 GCF_019091045.1 Stenotrophomonas sp. GbtcB23
GCGATCTCCTCGATCACCATCACCAAGGGACGCCTCGCCAGCCAATCCTTCACGCAAGCCAATTACGATTCCGACATGGGCATCGCCGCACGCAAGGAAGCCAAGCTTGACGCAGTCGAGGACCTCAAGGGCAAGGTCGTCGGCGACCTCGCCGGTTCCACCGGCGACAAGTGGTCCAAGGAAAACCAGGAGAAATACGGCATCAGCGAGATCAAGAGCTACAATGCCCAGCAGGATCTGCTGATGGATCTCTCCTCCGGCCGCGCCGATGCTGCCGTCAGCGACGTCCCCGGT
>NZ_JAGXKC010000033.1:0-42117 GCF_019091045.1 Stenotrophomonas sp. GbtcB23
GTCAGGATGATGGTACCGAACAGGTTGGTCTCGATCTGTGCGCGGAAAGCGTCCAACGAGGTGTCTTCCACCGAGTTCACGTCACCGTAGCCAGCGTTGTTCACCAGCACGTCCAGTCCACCGAAGGCCTTCACTGCCGTCTCCACGGCCAGCTGCGCGGCTGCTGGATCGGTCACATCCAGCGCCACCGTCCGCACCGTCTCCGGAAAACGCGCGGTCAGGTCGTGCAACGAATCAGGGTTGCGCGCGGTGGCGACCAGCCGATTGCCCGCCGCCAGCACCGCTTCGGCCAAGGCGCGGCCAAGGCCACGTGAACTGCCGGTGATCAACCAGGTGGATGTCATGGCGAATGCTCCGTTGAGGCGAGTAGTTTGCGGATCTGCGCTTCGGTGGCCGCGTAATCGCCTTCGCCGAAATGCCGGTACACAATGCGACCTTCCTGGTCGATCAGGTACAGCGCCGGCCAGTACTGGTTTCCGTACGCGCGCCAGGTCTGGTAGGCGTTGTCCTGCGCAACCGGCCAGGTGACACCGAGCCGCTTCACTGCCGCTTCCACGTTGCGCGGCAGCTTTTCATAGCCGAACTCGGGGGTGTGCACGCCGATCACGGTCAGGCCCTGGCTGGCGTAGGTGTCATGCCACCGCTTCACGTGCGGCATCACGTTGAGGCAGTTGATGCAGGAGTAGGTCCAGAACTCCACCAGCACCACCTTGCCGCGCAGCTGCTGCAGCGATTGCGGCGGGCCGTTGAGCCAGTGCTCGATGCCGGTGAACTCCGGCGCCTGCGGCGCCGGCATGTTGGGGCTGGGCGGGACCGGGTCGGCCGCTGCGCCCGGCGTACAGGCGCTGGCGGAGATGCACGCGGCCAGCAGGGTGATGATCGGGCGAAGCATGCGCATGGTCTTTCTCCTCAGGCGATCGAGAGCTGCACGTCGATGTTGCCGCGCGTGGCCTTGGAGTACGGGCAGGTGCGGTGCGCAGCCTCCACCAGTGCCGTGGCCTGCGCGCGGTCCATGCCGGGCACGCTGACAAGCAGCCGTGCCTGCAGCTGGTAATCCTCGCCGACCATGCCGAGGTCCACTTCGGCATCAACGGCGGTGTCGGCGGGCGGGGTCAGGTTCAAGCTGCGCGCGGCCTTGGCCATCGCGCCCTGGAAGCAGGCTGACCAGCCGGCCGCGAACAGCTGCTCGGGATTGGTGCCCGGCTGGCCGCTACCCGGCGGGGACAGCGCGATATCCAGTTGGCCGTCGTCGCTGTACGCGCGTCCGGCGCGACCGCCGACGGTGTGGGTCTTGCCGGTGTACAGAACCTTGTCGATTGCATTCATGGGGATTGCCTCGGTATGGATGAAAGGAGCGGATCAGAGTGCAGCGGCGTCAATCACCGCCTGGACGAACGCCTGCGGTGCTTCCTGCGGCGGGTTGTGGCCCACGCCGCCCTGCAGCAGGCGATGCTCATAAGGCCCGGTGAACTTGGCGGCATAGGCCTCGGCCTTGGGGTGCGGCGCGCCGTTGGCATCGCCCTCCAGGGTGATGGTCGGCACGCCGATGCTCGGCGCCTGCGCCAGGCGCTGCTCCAGCGCGGCGTACTTCGGCTCGCCGTCGGCCAGGCCCAGGCGCCAGCGGTAGTTGTGCACGACGATGGCCACGTGGTCGGGGTTGTCGAGCGCGGCGGCGCTGCGCGCGAACGTGGCATCGTCGAAGCGCCACTGCGGCGAGGCCAGCTGCCAGATCTGGCGGGCGAAGTCGTGCGTGTAGCGTGCGTAACCGGCCTGGCCGCGATCGGTGGCGAAGTAGAACTGGTACCACCACTGCAGTTCGGCCTGCGGCGGCAGCGGCGTCTTGCCGGCTTCCTGGCTGCCGATGAGATAGCCGCTGACCGAGACCAGCGACTTGACCCGTTCCGGCCACAGCGCGGCAACGATGTCGGCCGAGCGTGCGCCCCAGTCGAAGCCGGCCAGGTTGGCGCGCGGGATGTGCAGGGCATCCAGCAGGTTCAGCACATCGGAAGCAAGCGCCGCCGGTTCACCATTGCGCGGCGTCTGCGCCGACAGGAAGCGGGTGCTGCCATAGCCACGCAGGTGCGGCACAATCACCCGGTAACCCTTGGCCGCCAGGTGCGGCGCGACCTCGGCATAGGCATTGATGTCATAGGGCCAGCCGTGCAGCAGTACGACCACCTCGCCGTCGGCGGGGCCCAGCTCGGCGTAGGCCACGTCCAGGTCGCCAGCGACGACATGCTTGTTCGCCTCCAGCGCGGGCGGCGCGTGTGCGACCGCCACCGTCGGCGCAGGGACGGGCAGGGCAGGTGATGCGATGGCGGATGCAGAGGCCGCCAGGGCCATCGCCATGCCCAGCAGGGAGGCGCCGAACGACCGCGGCGAATGGGACAGCGGGAAAGAAGAAGGGGTGTGCATGGTGCTCTCCGTTGACGTTCAGATGGCCCAGCCGCCATCGATGGTCAGGCTGGAACCGGTCATGTAGGCCGCTTCATGGCTGGCAAGCCAGGCGGTGAGTCCTGCGACTTCATCGGGCTGGCCGACCCGGCCAAGCGGGTTGCGCTGCACCAGCTGGTCGACGAAGTCGGCGGTGATGTCGGTGGCGATCGGTCCGGGCTGGATGTTGTTGATCGTGATCCGGCGCGGCGCCAGGTCCAGCGCCAGTTCGCGCACCAGCGTGGCCACGGCGGACTTGGTCATCGCATAGACGCTGCTGCCGACCGCACCGCTGCGCACGGCGGTATTGCTGCCGATGGTGATCAGGCGACCGCCATCGTTCATGGCAGCGGCGGCGGCCTGCACGGCGAGGAACACGCCACGCATGTTCACGGCCAGCATCCGGTCCAGCAGGTCGGTGGGAAAGTCGGCCAGCGGGCTGCCCTGGTAGATGCCGGCATTGACCACCGCCACCTGCAGCGGGCCAAAAGTGTCCACTGCTTGTTTGACTGCTGACGCGATGGCCTGCGCATCGGCGCTGTCAGCCTGCAGGGCAATGGCCTGGCCGCCGTCGGCCTGGATCGAGGCGACTACCGCGGCGGCTTTCTCAGGCTGGGAGACGAAGGTCAGCGCCACGGGATGACCCTCGCGGGCCAGCCGCCTGGCAATGGCGGCGCCAATGCCACGGGAGCCGCCGAAGACCAGCGCGGTGTTGGAACGGGGGGAGACGGTGGCATTCATGCAGATGTGCTCGGGGTAGGCGGCCAGCGGAGGAGCCGCCGGCGTTGGAGGCCATTCAACGCCTGCCCCGTATCCGGCAGGTGTCGGCGAACCCGGAGATTTGTCGCCTTTCCGCACCACGGCGGCGGTTGATACACAGTCATACAAATGGATGCCCCCGCCGGCCCGCAGTGCCGCGCCGGCGGCGATACCATGCGTCCACGGGCCCGCAGCGGGTCGCCGATGGCCACCACGCGGAGCAGGCATGAGCACCCACACCGACCACATCCTGGTTGTCGATGACGACGCCGATATCCGCCAGCTGGTCGGCGACTACCTGCGCCGCAACGGCCTGCGCGTGAGCCAGGCGGCCGACGGGCGCGAGATGCGCGCCACGCTGGAGACCAGTGACGTGGACCTGATCGTGCTGGACGTGATGATGCCGGGCGAGGACGGGCTGTCGCTGTGCCGCAACCTGCGTGCCGGCAAGCACCGCGCCGTACCCGTGGTGATGCTGACTGCGCGCGATGATGAAACCGACCGCATCATCGGCCTGGAAATGGGCGCTGACGATTACGTGGTCAAGCCGTTCTCCTCGCGCGAGCTGCTGGCGCGCATCACTGCGGTGATCCGGCGCGCGCGCATGCTTCCCCCGAACCTGCAGGTGAGCGAGGCCGCACGGTTGATCCGCTTTGGAAGCTGGCGGCTGGATACCAGTGCGCGGCACCTGCTGGACGAGGCCGGCACGGTCTATCCGCTCAGTGGCGGCGAGTTCCGCCTGCTGCGCGTGTTCATCGACCATCCGCAGCGCGTGCTCAGCCGCGACCAGCTGCTCAACCTGACCCAGGGCCGCGACGCCGAACTGTTCGACCGCTCCATCGACCTGCTGGTCAGCCGCCTGCGCCAGCGCCTGGGCGATGGTGCGCGCGAACAGACCTTCATCAAGACCGTGCGCAGCGAAGGCTATGTGTTCAGCCAGCCGGTCGTGCTGCTCGACGAGGACGCATGAGCGGCCCCGCGCATCGCCGTAGGTTCTCCTGGTTGCCGCGCACGCTGGGTACCCGCCTGTTGCTGATCCTGGCCGCCGGCATGCTGCTCGCGCACGGCCTGTCGTTCGCGCTGCTGTTCCACGAGCGCGCCACCGCTACCCGCGCGATGATGTTGAGCAACATGGAGGACGATGTGCCGCTCAGCGTGGCGCTGCTCGAGCATCTTTCACCGGCCGAACGCACGGCATGGCTGCCGCAGCTGGAACGGCGCACTTACCGCTATCTGCTGCGCCCCGCACAGCCGGGCAGCGCGCTGGCCAGCGACCGCGCGCGCCAGGTGGCCGGGCTGATCGATGATTCGCTGGCGCATCGCTACGCATTGCGGCCGCGCGCGGTCTCCGCTTCGCCGGAGCGATACGAAGTGGAGCTGACCTTGGCCGACGGCCAGCCGTTGACCATCGAAGTCACCCCGTCGCTGCTGCCGATCGCGCGCTGGCTGCCGTGGGTGCTCGCCGCGCAGGTGCTGGTGTTGCTGGGCTGCGTGTGGCTGGCGGTGCGCCTGGCCACACGCCCGCTGGTACGGCTGGCCGAAGCCGCCGACCGCCTGGAAGTGGCCGGGCAGGGCGATGCGATCAGCGAACAGGGACCGCAGGAAGTGGAGGCCGCGGCACGCGCGCTGAACGCGCTGCAATCGCGCGTGGCCGCCCACGTCAGCGAACGCATGCAGATACTGGCGGCAATCTCGCACGACCTGCAGACGCCGATCACCCGGCTGCGCCTGCGCATCGAATCGCTGGACGAGACGCCCACGCAGGAGCGCCTGCTGGGCGACGTGACCCAGCTCAGCCAGCTGGTGCGCGAGGGCATCGATTACGCGCGCAGCGCAACTGTCAGCATGGGCACTCCCGTGCAGCTCGACCTGCCCGCGTTCCTCGACAGCGTGGTGGGCGACTACGAGGAGGTGGGCAAGCCGGTGCGGCGCGTGGCCGGTGCGCAGGCCACGCTGCCGACCCATCCGCAGGTTCTGCGGCGGGTGGTGCAGAACCTGATCGACAACGCGCTGGCGTACGCCGGCAGCGCCGACGTGGGCCTGACCGTAGGCGCGCACGGCGAGGTGAGCATTGATGTGATGGACCGTGGGCCAGGCATTCCCGAGGCGTCGCTTGCGGCGGTGCTGCAGCCCTTCCATCGGCTGGAGCCTTCGCGTGGCCGCGCCAGTGGCGGCACCGGGCTGGGCCTGGCCATCGCCGACCAGCTGGCCCGGGCGCTGGGGGGGCGGTTGATCCTGGCCAATCGGGAGGATGGCGGGCTGCGCGCAACCTTGGAGCTGCGCCGGGAAAATGCTGCACTGCGCACAAAGCCGGCGCTTGAATCGATCTAAACTGACCCCTCGATGATCTGGCATGGGAGGGCAGGGCATGGGGTTTCGCAGTCCGATGATGGTGGCCGCAGCACTGGCGGCAGCAGTTTCATTTGGCGCGGTGGCCGCGCCGATGTCCGGCAACCCGATCCTGCCGGGCTGGTATGCCGATCCTGAGGCGGCGGTGTTCGGCAAGACCTATTGGATCTTCCCGACCAGCTCGCGACCGTATGCCGAGCAGACCGCGTTCGACGCGTTTTCCTCACCCGACCTGGTGCAGTGGACCCGGCATCCGGGTGTGCTGAAGATCGAGGCGGTGTCCTGGGCAAAAGAAGCACTGTGGGCCCCGTCGGTGGTAGAGAAGGACGGTAAGTACTATTTCTTCTTCTCCGCCAACGACATCAAGAACGACAGCGAAGTGGGCGGCATCGGCGTGGCCGTGGCCGACCGGCCCGAAGGCCCGTACCGCGACCTGCTGGGCAAGCCGCTGATCGGTTCGTTCCACAACGGAGCGCAGCCCATCGACCAGTTCGTGTTCAAGGACGACGACGGCACCTGGTACATGCTCTACGGTGGCTGGAAGCACGCCAACATCGTGCGGTTGAAGGACGATTTCACCGGCATCGTGCCGCTGTCCGACGGCACGCTGTACAAGGAGATCACCCCCGCGCCGGAATATGTCGAGGGCTCGCTGATGTTCAAGCGCGGCGGCCGCTATTACTACATGTGGTCCGAGGGCGGCTGGGGTGAGCCGGACTATTCGGTGGCCTACGCCATTGCCGACGCGCCCACCGGGCCGTTCAAGCGGATCGGCCGGATCCTGCAGCAGGACCCGGCTGTCGCCACCAGCGCTGGCCACCATTCGCTCATCCATGCGCCTGACGATGACAGCTGGTACATCGTCTACCACCGCCGCCCGCTGGGCCGGACCGGCCGCAATGAACGGGCCACCGCCATCGATCGCATGGAGTTCGATGCGCAGGGGCATATCCTGCCCGTGAAGATGACCCACGAGGGGGTGACGGCGCACCCTTTGCCCTGACGCGATCCATGGCAAAGTTGCACCATGGCTAACCCGCCATGGCTACAAGGAGAGCAGGGATGATGAACAGGAGCGTATGGGTGCTGGCGCTGTGCCTGATGGCCGGCGCGGCGATGGCTGACAGTGTCCGGTTCGGCAACAATCTGGTGAATTCGGGCGACAACGCAGGCCGGGTCGTCCAGGTGGCCGGCAAGCCGGACCGGGTCATCCAGGAAGAAAGTGACCAGGGCGGGAACCTGGGCGAGCGCTGGGAGTATTACCAGTCGCGCAAGACCGTCCAGATTGTTTTCCGGGACGGCCGGGTCACTGCCATCCGGGAAATCTTCAACTGACCACGCCGGCGGCGGACCATTTGTCCGCCAATGCGTTGCGCACCCCCGTGATGTGCCATGCTTCCTCATTCCAACAGGGAGCATGCCGTCATGGCCAAGGGTCTGGACAAGCAGAAAGAGCAGAAGAAGAAACCTGCCAAGACTGCGAAGGAAAAGAAGGCGGAAAAGAACGAGAAGAAGAACACGCGCGGTTTCGCACCGACCTGATCCCTTCCGTTCGCTTCACCGCTTTCACAACGTAGGGGCTCCACCCCCGGCAGTACAAATACCGGTCGTGCAACCGTGCAAGTTCGGTTTCGCGGCCGGCGTTGCCGACGCATCCTGTCCCACCGGAACCGGGTAACTCCGATGCCGTTGCTGAGCTTCACCGACTTCGAGGCCTACGCAGACGCGCTCGCCGGCGTGGACGGCCTGATGCGCGTGACCGGACCGGTGGGCCGTGCATGGACACTGGACATCCTGGATGCCGGTGACGTCACCGCAATGCTTGGCGTGGACGGCGCCCCGGCGCTGTACAACGGGCTGAGCCAGCCCGGTCGATACGTAGTCCACATCTCGCTGCCCGGCAGCGATGCGTTCATGCAGGGGAGCGCGACCGCCGACGACCAGTTCGTCTGGTTCGCACCGGGTGTGGAAGTGCACGGCTTTACCCGCAGGCAATCACAGTTCCTCGCGCTGGACCTGGACGCCGCTGCGGTGGTGCAGCGTGCGCGCGAAGTGGCCGGACTGTTCGACGACCATATCGATCGTACCTACGCGGTGAATGTCGGCCGTGCCGGGATGGCGCCGATCATCACCCTGGTCACCCGCGCACTGGCGATCCACCGGCAGTCCCCCAGCGTGTTCGATGAGCCCAGTGTGCGCCGCTCGTTCAGTGGCCAGGTGATCCACGCACTGCTGCGCTGCATGGTGCTGGCCAATCCCGAAGCCGTGCGGCGCACGCGCGGTCGCCCGACCTTGCCGCGCAACGAGATCATCCGCCTCAGCCTGGACCACATCCACAAGAGCATCCGGGGCGAAGCGGTGATCGGTGACCTTGTGCTGAGCGCGGGGACCTCGCAGCGTTCGTTGAGCCGCGCGTTCGATGAAGTGTTCGGCATGGGGCCGCACCAGTACTTCATGCTGGAACGGCTGCACGTGATCCGCAAGGCGCTGCGCGAGGCTACCCCGGGCGACACCGTCACCTCGGTGTGCGCCCGTTACGGGGTGTGGGACCAGGGGCGTTTTGCCGGCATGTACCACCGCACGTTCGGCCTGCATCCGTCGATGGAGCTGGCGGCGGCGCTGGAGTCATGGCGGGCCAATACGACCGCCAGGGACAAACGCTGAGGCGCCGCACCGCGGCCTAGCGTGTCTCGGCCAGCGCCGCTCGCACGCGCGAGGCCAGGGTATCCACGTTGAACGGCTTGCCGATCAGCTGTACGCCCGGGGCGATCACCCCATCGCGCTCCAGCGCATTGCGGCTGTAGCCAGTGGTGAACAGCACCTTGAGATCCGGTCGGCGACGCAGGGCCTCGTCGGCCAGCTCGCGTCCGTTGACCTCCGGCATCACCACATCGGTGAAAAGCAGCGCGATGTCCGCATGCTGGTCAAGCAACACCAGCGCCGCGGCCGCGCCATCGGCGGCCAGCACGTCATAGCCCAGTGCAGTGAGCGCTTCCACCGAGAACTGCCGCACGGTCGGCTCGTCTTCCACCACCAGGATCAGCTCGCGGCTGCCTGCGGGCATCCGAAGCCCGGCCGGTGCCGCAGGCGCCACCGGCGCCGCCTCGGCCACCAGTCGGGGCAGGTAGAGTTTCACCGTGGTTCCCCGGCCGATTTCCGAGCACAGCTTCACGTGGCCGGCCGACTGTTTGACGAACCCATAGACCTGCGACAGCCCCAGCCCGGTGCCCTGACCGACCTGCTTGGTGGTGAAGAACGGATCGAAGGCCTTGGCCACCACCTCGGGTGACATGCCGCAGCCGTTGTCGGCCACGGTGATCAGGATGTACTCGCCACGGGGCACCCCGGGGTGCTGCTCGGCGTTGCCGGCGTCGATCGTGCAGTTGGACGTCTCCACTGCCAGCCGCCCGCCACCGGGCATGGCGTCGCGCGCGTTGACCGCCAGGTTGAGGATGACGTTCTCCAGCTGGTTGGCGTCGGCGAAGGCCAGCCACAGGTCGGCGGCCAGCAGGGTTTCCAGCCGGATCGTGCCCCCGAGCGAGTGCACGAACAGGTCGGACATGCCCGACACCAGCCGGTTGGCATCCACCGGCACCGGCTGCAGCGGCTGCTGGCGGGAAAACGCGAGCAGGCGCTGGGTAAGCTGGGCGGCGCGGTTGGCGCCATCGATGGCCATGTCGATGTAACGGCTGACCAGCGGGTCGCTCTCGCCCAGGCGCAGCGACAGCAGGTCCAGCGGTCCGATCACGGACGCGAGCATGTTGTTGAAATCGTGCGCGATACCGCCGGTGAGCTGGCCTACCGCTTCCATCTTCTGGCTCTGCCGGAGCGCATCCTCGACCCGGGTGCGCTCGGCGACTTCCTCTGCCACCCGGATCTCAAGGTGCTCATTGAGTTCCTTCAGGCGGGCCTCGGCGGCTTTGCGCGCGGTGACCTCGATCGCCACGCCGACCACGCGCACGCAGCGGTCGCCCTCGAAGTGGCCACGGCCCTTCGCCGCGACCCAGCGCACCACGCCGTCCTCCTTGCCGATGGTGCGGTATTCCACATCGTAAAGCGCGCGTTGCGCAGGATCGGCGGCGGCCGCGAAGGCGGCGCTGGTGGCCTCGCGGTCGAGCGGATGCAGGCCGTTGTAGAAATCGTCCAGGCGCACCGCAACATCGGGTGAGATGCCGAACATCGCCTTGGTGCGCGGCGGCCAGATCAGCACGTCGTGCACCAGGTCCACGTCCCAGAAGCCCATGTCACCGGCCTCGGTGGCAAAACGCAGCCGTTCCTCGCTTTCGGCCAGGGCGGCTTCGGCTGCCTTGCGCCCGGACAGGTCGAGCATCGCGCCGATCATGCGCACCGGCTCGCCCGCCGTGCCACGCAGCACCGCGCCGCGGTCCAGCACGTCCGCGTAGCTGCCATCGGCGCGGCGGAAGCGGTACTCGCCGTACCAGATCGTGCCGCCGCCGTCGATCACGGTGTGGATGTCGGCATCAATGCGCGGGCGGTCGTCGGGATGGATGTGGTCGAGCCACCACTGCGCGTCCGTTTCCATCCGGTCGTGGCCGAACAGGTCGGCCAGCGCCTCGTTCCAGACAACCTGGCCATCGGCCATGCGCCAATCCCAGATCGCATCGTTGGTGGCGCGTGCCGCCAACCGGTAGCGCTCTTCGATCTCCCGGTGACGTGCTTCGGCGGCCTTGCGCTCGGTGATGTCCAGCGAGGTGCCGATCAGCCCCACCACGTTGCCGTCGGCATCGCGCAGGGGGGCCTTGGTCGAGAGCCAGTAGGCGCGACGGCCGTCGGGGAAGCTGATGTCCTCCTCCAGCTGCTGGGACTGGCCGGTGGCCATGATGCGTTCATCGGTGGCCATCACGGCAGCCGCCTGCACCGGGTCGTTGAGCAGTTCCGCATCGGTGCGCCCGACGTACTGCTCCGGCGGCAGCCCGATCAGCTCGGTCGTGCCGTGGTTGCCCATCAACAGCCGGCCCTGGCGGTCCTTGGCGTAGACCACGCCGGGGGCCGCGTCCAGGAAGGAGCGCAGCAACGTCTGCGCCTGGTCGCGCTCGGTCTCGATCAGGCGGCGTTCGTCGATATCGATCAGCACGCCCTGGAACCCGGTGGCGCGCCCCTGCGCATCCAGGTCGACCCGGCCGATGGCCTCGATCCATCGGTACTCGCCGTCGGCATTGCGCGCGCGGTACTGGTGCGCATAACGCCCGCCGCGCATGAGCGCATCGCTGATGGCCGCTGCCAGCTCCGCATGATCGTCAGGGTGTACCGCGGACAGCACCTGCTCCAGGCGCAGCTCGCGATGCGATGAGCCCGGCTCCAGCCCGAATGCGTGGGTCAGCGCGTCGTCCACGGTCAGCCGGTCGTGGGCCACGTCCCAGAACCACGTGCCGACGATGGCGCCGGCGGCAAGCGCCATCTTCACCCGCTCGGTGTCGCGCCCGCTGTGCTTGTCGGTGGGATCGGTAACGTTCAAAGGGCTCTCGCGGGCGAAATGGGGCGTGCGCAGGCCGGGTAGATTATCTGATCGCGTGTAGCGACCATGAAGAAGGGCCCGGCCCGGCCGGCGCGCGAGCTGAAGGCTTCATCCCGGGTCGCCCAACGCCGCGCGCCGCGCGCGGTACACCTCCGGCGTCTGGGGCTTGACGAACAGCGCCACCAGCTCCGGGTACTCCTGTTTGACCGCGCGTTCGATACGCGTGATGCACGCCTCGATCTGCGGGGTGGTGCGGTCGTCCTCGAATTCGGCGCTCAGCATCGCCACCACCTGGTCCGGGCCCATCTGCATGGTGGTCACCCCGTTGGCGTTGCGCAGGTCCGCATCGGTGTTGGCCACGGCCATGATGCGCTGTGCCACGTGCGGGTGGGCTGGCTCGCCGACCAGCAGCCCCTTGGTCTCGCGCGCCAGCAGGAACGCGGTGGCGGCCAGGACGCCGGCAATGCACAGCGAGGCCACGCCGTCGAGGACCGGCATGTCGAGCCATTGCGCCGCGGCCAGGCCGATGGCGGCGAACGCCAGGCCGAGCAACGCGGCGCTGTCTTCCAGCAACACGGTGAAGGTGGTGGGGTCCTTGCTGCGCCGGAAGGCTTCGAAATAGCCCTGCGACCCCTTGGTCGCGCGGAATTCGCGCAGCGCCACCCACCAGGAAACGCCCTCGAACACGAACGAGATACCCAGCACCGCGTAGCTCACCGTGTGGTTGGTGGCCGGTTCCGGGTGGCGGATGTGCTGGATGCCTTCGTAGGCCGAAACCCCCGCACCGGCGGCGAACACCAGCAGCGCCACGATGAAGCTCCAGAAGTACAGCTCACGGCCATAGCCGAACGGGTGCAGGGTGTCGGGCTTCTTGTCGGCGCGGTGCAGGCCGTACAGCAGCAGGAGTTCATTGGTGGTGTCGACCAGCGAGTGCACGCCCTCGCTGAGCATCGCCGAACTGCCGGACAGCCCGGCGGCGACGAACTTGGCGATGGCGATGCACAGGTTGCCGACCAGCGCGGCGTAGACAACAAGACGGGAGCCGGACGGCTTGGCCATGGCGTGCCTTCCGAGTGCAGGGCGCTGCTTAGAAGCGGATGGTGACCATCGGCGCGCTGCGGCGCGTGGCGCTGTCGCGCAGCACCGGTGCCGGGGCGGTACTGGCGTCGAGTCGTGCGTGGCTGATGGCCTGGTGCGAGCCGCACTGTTCGCAGCGGAACAGCGCACCACCGGGCAGGTGGATCAGCTGGCTGGACCCACAGGAGGAGGTCGTACCGCAATTGCAGTCCACGGTCAGCGACAGGATCCGCTCGACACTGCCGGACGCGGCGTAGTTGGCTTCGAAGGAGCGGACAACGAAGGAGGGGGCGTCGGGCATCGTCGGTCCGGGTGGGGTGGGGTTGGAACGAGCATCCATGGACGGCCGTGACGGCCTCGTGCAGCACCCGGATTCGATCTGTGTATACTATCCCCCAGTATAGTTCTCTGGTCGCGTTGCCGTGCCGCATTCCCCGGAAGAAAAGAAGAAGGTCCTGGCCCGGGTGCGGCGCATCCGCGGCCAGTGCGATGCGCTGGACCGCGCGCTGGAAGCCGGCGCCGAGTGCGGCCCGGTGCTGCAGCAGATCGCCGCCATCCGTGGCGCCGTCAACGGGCTGATGTCCGAGGTGATGGAAGCCCACCTGCGCGAAGAATTCGGCCAGCCGGCGCAGTCCGATGCGCAGCGTGCCGAGCGCGTGCGCGACATGAGCGCGCTGATCCGTTCCTACCTGAAGTAAGCGCGCGTCCTGCCGCGCGCTGTCCCGTCCTGTCATCTGTCCTGGAGCCCTCCCCATGAAATCCCGTGCTGCCGTTGCCTTCGCCGCTGGCGAACCGCTGAAGATCGTCGAAATCGACGTTGCCCCGCCGCAGAAGGGCGAAGTGCTGGTGCGCATCACCCACACCGGGGTCTGCCACACCGATGCCTTCACCCTGTCCGGCGATGATCCGGAAGGCCTGTTCCCGGCCGTGCTGGGCCACGAAGGTGCCGGCATCGTGGTGGAAGTAGGCGAGGGCGTGACCAGCGTGAAGCCGGGCGACCACGTCATTCCGCTGTACACCGCCGAATGTGGTGAGTGCCTGTTCTGTACCTCGGGCAAGACCAACCTGTGCGTGGCGGTGCGCGCCACCCAGGGCAAGGGCGTGATGCCTGATGGCACCACCCGCTTCTCCTACAACGGCCAGCCGATCTACCACTACATGGGCTGCTCGACCTTCAGCGAGTACACCGTGGTGGCCGAAGTCTCGCTGGCGAAGATCAATCCGGAGGCCAACCCGGAACACGTGTGCCTGCTGGGCTGTGGCGTCACCACCGGCATCGGCGCGGTGCACAACACCGCCAAGGTGCAGGAAGGCGATTCGGTGGCCGTGTTCGGGCTGGGCGGCATTGGCCTGGCAGTGATCCAGGGCGCACGCCAGGCCAAGGCCGGCCGCATCTTCGCCATCGATACCAACCCGTCCAAGTTCGAGCTGGCCAAGCAGTTCGGCGCCACCGACTGCATCAACCCGAAGGACTTCGACAAGCCGATCCAGCAGGTCATCGTGGACATGACCACCTGGGGCGTGGACCACACCTTCGAATGCATCGGCAACGTCAACGTGATGCGCGCGGCGCTGGAATGCGCGCACCGTGGCTGGGGCCAGTCGGTGATCATCGGTGTGGCCGGCTCGGGCCAGGAAATCTCCACCCGCCCGTTCCAGCTGGTCACCGGTCGCTCGTGGAAGGGCACTGCCTTCGGTGGCGTCAAGGGCCGCAGCCAGCTGCCGGGCATGGTTGAAGATGCGATGAAGGGCGATATCGAACTGGCGCCGTTCGTCACCCACACCATGGGCCTGGAAGCGATCAACGAAGCCTTCGACCTGATGCATGAAGGCAAGTCGATCCGCTCGGTCGTCCACTACTGATCACGGCGGGAATGCCCATGGAACGCATCGAACACCGCGCCGCCTTCGGCGGTTGGCAGGACGTGTACCAGCACCGCTCGGCGGTGCTCAACTGCGAAATGAAAGTGGCCGTGTACCTGCCGCCGCAGGCGGCCACGCAGAAGCTGCCGGTGCTGTACTGGCTGAGCGGGCTGACCTGTACCGAGCAGAACTTCATCACCAAGGCCGGCGCGCAGCGGTACGCGGCGGAACATGGCGTGATCCTGGTCGCGCCTGATACCAGCCCGCGCGGCGATGATGTGGCCGATGCCGAGGGCTACGACCTGGGCAAGGGCGCGGGGTTCTACCTCAATGCCACCGAGCAGCCCTGGGCGGCGCACTACCGCATGCACGACTACATCGTCGACGAGCTGCCGGCGCTGATCGAGGCGCACCTGCCGGCCACCGGCGTGCGCAGCATCAGCGGGCATTCGATGGGCGGGCATGGCGCGCTGGTGATCGCGCTGCGCAATCCGGGGCGCTACCGTAGCGTCTCGGCGTTCTCGCCGATCGTGGCCCCGACCCGGGTGCCGTGGGGGCAGAAGGCCTTCGGCGCGTACCTGGGCGAGGATCGCAGCGGCTGGGCGCAGTGGGATGCCAGCGAACTGGTGGCCACGGCCGCCGAAAAGCTGCCGCTGCTGGTCGACCAGGGCGCAGGCGATGAGTTCCTGGACAGCCAGCTGCAGCCGCAGTGGCTGCAGGCTGCGTGCACCGCGGCAGGGCATCCGCTGCAACTGCGGATGCAGCCGGGGTATGACCACAGCTACTACTTCATCGGTACGTTCATTGGCGAGCACATCGCGTATCACGCCAAGGCGTTGTACGCCTGACGCTTACGCGTCTTCTTCTTCCGCCGCTTCGCGGCCCTGCTGGCGGATCAGCGCTTCTTCGCGCGCATCGTTGATGGCGTGGCGGACGCTGTCCAGGTCGATGGTGGATTCGTCGTGGACGAATTCACCGGTCAGCGGGCTGTCCGGCAGCAGGTCACCGGCCTCGAACAACGCCCACATCTCTTCGCCGTACCAGGTGTCCAGCAGCTCCGGGGCCGAACGCCCCAGGTAGGCGGTGAGGTTGTTGACGTCGCGCAGCAGCATGCTGCGCGCGGCGTTGTTGCCACCGGCGCTCACCACCTGCGGGAAATCGATCACCACCGGGCCATCGGGGCCTACCAGCACGTTGTACGGCGACAGATCGCCGTGGATCAGGCCGCAGCACAGCATCAGGACCACCTGGCGCACCAGGATCCGGTGGAACTCACGGGCCTGGTCCGGCTCCAGTTCAACCTCGCCCAAGCGCGCGGCGGAGAAGCCTTCGGCATCGGTCACCAGCTCCATCACCAGCACGCCGTGGAAGTACCCATGCGGCTCGGGCACGCGCACGCCGGCATCGCGCAGCTGGTACAGCGCATCGACCTCGGTGTTCTTCCAGGCGGTTTCCTGCTGCTTGCGGCCGTACTTGCTGGCCTTGCCCACCGCGCGCGCCTCGCGGCTGCCCCGCACCTTGCGGCCTTCCTGGTACTGCACGCGCTGCTGGAAGCTGCGCTGGGCCATGTCCTTGTATACCTTGGCGCAGCGCACGTCGTCGCCGCTGCGTACGACGTACACGGCCGCTTCCTTGCCGCTCTTGAGCGGGCGCAGTACTTCGTCGATCACGCCGTCTTCGATCAGCGCCTGCAGGCTTTCGGGGGTCTTCACGTAATCTCGGTCAGGAGGGCGGCGCCAATGCGCCAACCGGCAAGGGAGGGCCGGCGATTCTCGCACCTTCGCGGCGGCCGGGCCAATTGCGCACCCCATCCCGGTTCAGCCAGGCCGGCCGGGCAGGGCTCAGGGCAGGGCCTGCTCACCGCGCAGCACCGGGTAAGGATTGAGCGAGTCGCCCTTCCACCATTGCTTCTCCGGGCCCAGCCGGTGGATCTCGAAGTGCAGGTGGGGGGCATCCGGGCTGGCGTTGCCGGTATGCCCGACATAGCCGATCACGTCGCCGCGCTTGACCGCCTGCTTCTCGGCCAGCCCGTCGGCGTAGCGCTGCAGGTGGGCGTAGTAGTAGCAGTAGGTGCCGCCCGGCTCGAACTGGTACACGGTCAGCCCGCCGCGTTCGCTGTCGAACAGCTTCTCGATGGTGCCATCGGCCACCGCCAGCACCGGCGTGCCCTCGGCGGCCAGGATATCGATGGCATCGTGCACCCGGCCCTGGCTGCGCGCATCGGTAAAGGTGTCCTGCAGCTGCGCGGCCGTGATCCCCTGCACCGGCAACAGCAGCCCCGACGGGGCTGCGGCAGCGCCTGGCCCTGCCTGGGTGCCTTCGGCAGGTGCTGCAGGTGCAAGCGGATCCGCCCCGGGTGCGCCAGGCCCTGCCTTGCGGCTTTCAGCCACGGGCGCCGCGGCCACCGGCGCGGCCATCACCTGCGCCGCAGTCGCCTTCTCCGGGACATCATTCCCGGACGCCAGCAACCACCACCCGGCCACGCCAATCACCACACCCAGTGCCAGCAATCGCGTCAGCATCGTCGTTTACTCCTGCATCACCACGGGCACCGAGGCGTCCACCGCATCCGCCACCTGCAGCGCGTCCCAGTTGGTCATCCGCACGCAGCCGTGCGATTCGGTCTTGCCCACGTGGCCCGGTTCGGGGGTGCCATGCAGGCCGTAATGCGGCTTGGAAATATCGATCCAGACCGGCCCCACCGGGCTGTTCGGGCCGGGCGGCAGGGTGGCCTTGCGGTCGCCCGCCTTGGCATCCCAGAACAGCTTCGGGTTGTAGTGGAACGGCGGATTGCGCGAGACGCCCAGTATCTTCCACTTGCCGATCGGCAGCGGGTCGTACTGGCTGCCCGACGACACCGGGAACTGCGCGTATACCTTGCCCTGCGCGTCATACAGGCGCAGCGTCGAATCGGACTTGTCGATCACCAGCTTGGCCGCCTTCGGCAGCGCAGCAGGAGCGATGTTCGGCACCTGGATCGTGCTGCCGGCCTTGCCCAGCTCCACGCCCGGGTTGAGCGCCTGCAGCAGCTTGGGATCGGCATGGAAGCGCTCGCCGAGTGCCTCGCCTGCCGAGGTGAAGCCCATTGCCTTGAGCTTGGCCTGCTCGGCAGGCCGCTTCGGAATCGGCTGGAAGGGGCCCGCCACGTCTTCGGCGGTGAGGGTGTAGCTGGCCAGGGGCGGCGTGCTGTCCGGCTGCAGCGCCTGCCAGGTGGCGTCGTCGAGCTCGCCGGTCACCTTCAGCCCGCGCGCGGCCTGGAAGCCGGCCACCGCGCGCTTCTGGTTGGAGCCCACCCTGCCGTCGATCTGTCCCGGCGAAAAGTGCGCCCGGTCCAGCAGCACCTGCGCATGCAGGTCCGAGCGCGGGCCGGTGGCCACGCCGCTGTCTTCAGCGATGGGCGCGGGCAGGGTGGCCGGTGTCTGTGCCAGTGCCGGGGTTGCGGCGGCCAGGGCAAGGGCAAGCAGGGAAGCGGAAGCAGGCAGGCGCAGCGGCATCGAATACTCCAGGGCAGGTTCAACCCCACCATGCCGGAGCGCGCTGCACAGGTCCTGTGAAATGCCTGACGGGCAGCTGACCGGCAACGCGATTGTGGTGGCGTCGCCGGTCGGGTCGGTTTTTACCGGACGTCGCGCAGTTCCCAGTGGTGGCCGGCGAGCAGGCGCAGCCGCTCCTTCAGCACATCGCTGTTGATGGTGGTGCTGACCACCAGGTTGATGCGCAGGTCCTTCTGCTCACCCGTCACGGTCGCATTCGGGTCGGTTGCACCCCACTGCGGCTCGACGGCATCGGGATCCGGCTGCTTGGCGCGCCAGCGGTCGAACAGGCCCGTGGTGCGCAGCGCGGCCTGCAGTTCCTCGGCGAAGCCGCCGGCGCTCTGCGAACGGAAAGAAAGATCGGCATCGTTGCCGTGTGCCTTGGAAGGGTCCGGCAGGCTGATGAAATACTGCGACATGGTGGTCTCCGTTGAATGCGCCAAGGCTGGCAGATGCGCGGTGGAATCGGTGTGCAGAAACCGGCCGCTGGTCCGCTGGCTCAGGCGCTGAAGGTATGCGGTTCGTCGGCAAAACCAATCGTGACCGCGCCCTTGCCCACGTTGACCATGCCGGTCAGGCTCATCACCGATTCGTACACGTCCACCCCGTGCGCCTTGCAGGTCTCGCGCAGGCTGGCATAGCCCGGCAGCGCCTGCAGGTCGGCCAGTTCGCCGCCGTAGCTCACGCACACCGTGGGCGTCATCAGGCCACCCTTGACCCGCTGGCCGACGAAGTCGAACAGCTTCTGCACCGCATTGTCGAAGCCCTTGATCTTGGCCACCGGGCCGGTGGTGCCGCGGTAGCCGTGCAGCACCGGCTTGATGTCCAGCGCGCTGCCCAGCGCCGCGCTGATCAGGCCCACGCTGCGGTCGCCTTTGTGGCGGGCGCGGGCGCGCATGTAATACAGGTCGCGGGTGACCATGTACCCGTGCACGTTCAAGGCCAGCTGCTCCAGCCGCTCGCGGATCTGCTGCACGCCGGCGCCGCTGTCGCGCAGGCGCACCGCTTCCACTGCAGTCACGCCCTGCGCGGCGAACAGGTTCTGGGTGTCCAGCACGCGCAGCGCGAACGGCGAGTTGTGGCCCGCTGCCTGGCGCACCGGCTTGTAGTCGTTGAGGATGGCGAAGCTGGCCTGCATCGCGTTGTCGTGGATCGGGCTGCGGGTCTTGGTGATCGTCATGCAGAACACATGGTCGTAATCGATCACCAGCTTGCCCAGGAACAGATCACGGATCTGCACCACGCTGAAGGGAATGGTCTCGGCCTCGGCGCCATGCTCGGCCACGTGGGCGTGCAGGAAACTCAGGGTGGCCTGTTCGTCGCGGTGGTCGGCCAGCACGGCCTCGCCAATCCGGACGGTGATGGGCAGCAGCACGATGTTGTGCTGCTGGATGAAGTCCTGCGGTAGATCACAGGCAGAGTCGACCACGATTCCGATGCGCATCCTGTTTGCCCCCTCCAGGCAGGGTGTCCGTTCGAAAGTGTGAAAGCTATCTCAAATCGCGTCCGGCTGCCTGACCACGCCGGTCAGCTTGGCCGGCTGCGCTCCACCGCCACCGGCAGCGTGTCGATCCGCTGCCATTCCGGCTGCTGCAGCAGACCGGGATCGGCCAGCACCGCCGCCATCAGCGCGTGGCTTTCGTTGCCCCAGAACAGCTCGCCATCGATGGACAGGGTGGGGACCCCGAACACGCCCGCGGCGATGGCCGCCTCGGTGTTCTGGCGCAGCTGTTCCTTGACCGACGGCGCCGAGACGGCGGCCACGACGTCGCCCACGTCCAGCATTGCCGCCGGCAGGGCCAGGGCCGATGGCGTATCGGCCGCGCGGCCGTCGCGCCAGATCCAGTTGAACAGGATGTCCACCGACGCCGGCGTGGCGTCCGCCGCCAGGCACAGGCGCAGGGCCGCCAGCGGGTTGAACGGGTGGCCGGGCGGGAAGCGCAGCGGCACGCCCTGCTGCTGCGCCTGCCACAGCACCTGGCGGTAGGTGAAGCGGCGCTTGGCCGGGATTTCGGCCGGGCCGAGGTTGCCCAGGTGGTGCAGCACCGCCCCCAGCGCGATCGGCACCGGGGTGATGCGCTCGAACTGCGGCAACGTTTTCAGCTGCTGCCAGTGCAGGTAGGCGAACGGTGAGACGAAATCGAAGTACCAGCGCAGGGTCATGACGGTCCTTGGCGGCGGTGCAGCCAGGCAGGGCCTGGCTCTACGGGCGGGTGAGGGGACCTTATCGCGAATACGCCCTGGGTTCGCGGGTGGCCGGGGCGGCGTAGCGGTCGCGCAGTTCGGTCTGGCGCGAGCGCATCGGCATGTCGCGGCCGCCCAGCCAGACCTGCTCGGCGTAGTGGCCCACGTCCAGCGGGTCGCCTTCCCACAGCACCAGGTCGGCCAGCTTGCCCGGCTCGATGCTGCCCAGCGTGTCACCCACGCCCAGCACCTGCGCCGGCACCCGGGTCAGCCCGGCCAGGCCGTCCTGCCAGGGCAGGCCGTTGGCCACGGCATTGCCCGCCAGCTGCCGCATCTTGCGCGCGTTGTGCGAGGCATCGTCGCGCTGGGCGAAGCTGACCTGCACCCCGGCGGCGCGCAGCCGTGCGGCGTTTTCCAGGGTCGCACCGAGCTGGTCGAAGCTGGTGGGCAGGTTGCCCAGCGCATCGACGAACACCGGCACCTTCGCCTGGGCCAACAGCGGCGCCACCCGCCACGCCTCGGCACCGCCGACAATGGCGATGCTCACCTTTTCGCGCGCCGCCCAGCGCAGCAGCTGGCGGATGTCCGCCGCGCGGTCCACCTCCACCACCAGCCGCCCCTGGCCGGCCAGGTAGCGGGCCAGCGTGGCGCGGCCGGCGGGGGTGAGCAGGGCATGCGGCGAATCGACCGGCACCCGGTTACGCGCTTCGCTCACCATCTGCTCCAGCAGCATCCACTGCGCCGCCCGCGAGCTGCCGGTGAGTTCGGCACCGGACGCGCCGAGCCGGATGAACAGCGCGCGCGGGCCGATCGGATCGGCGCTGCCGTCCAGCCGCATCACCCCGCCCTGGCCGGCGATGAAGCTGCCACTGGTGTTGGCCCCCAGGGCGGTAAAGCCGATGCCGTCCAGCCGCGCCACCGGGATCAGTACCGAGGCCGGGTTGTAGGCCAGCGTCACGTCGAACTCGGGGCGCAGCGGCTGGTCTTCCAGCTTGAGGCCGCTGTCCACCGTGGTGGACTCACCGGACACTTCGTCGATGCCGATGTCGGTGATGCCGCCAAACAACGCCGGGGTGAGCGGGCGACCGTTGGCCTCCACCACCGTGGCGCCGGCCGGCGCGACCAATCCGGTGCCCACGGCGCGGATCACGCCGCCCTGGACCAGCACATCGCCGTGCTCCAGGCTGCCGCGCGCGCTGGCGGTGTGTACCGTGGCATTGCGGATCAGCAGATCCTGCGCCCAGCTCGCCGGCGCGGCGCCAAGCAGTGCAAGAAGAAGCAGGCTGCGCTGCAGTACGCGGGTGGCGGTCATGGGCGTGCCTCCTGGCCAAGCATGAAGTCCGACAGTGGCTGCCGGCGCACGTCCTGACGGTCGTAGACCTGGTGGCCGTCGATGTAGACCTTCTCGGCCAGTGCGTAGGAACTGAAGGGGCTGCCGTTCCACACCACCACATCGCCCATCTTGCCCACCTCCAGGCTGCCGGTCTGCTTCTCCACGCCCAGCGAGCGCGCGGCGTTGAAGGTCAGCCAGCCGATGGCGCGCTCGGGCGCGATCTGCATGCCGGCGCGGCGCGCGTTGGCGATCACCTTGGCCGCCTCCTGGTTGAGCCGCTGGATGCCTTCGGGCGAATCCGAATGCACGATCGCGCAGCTGTTGGCCGGGCGGTCCACCAGCGCGATGTTTTCCTGGATGCCGTCGAAGGCTTCCATCTTGAAGCCCCACCAGTCGGCCCAGAGTGCACCGCAGACGCCTTCGGCGGCCAGCCGGTCGGCCAGCTTGTAGGCCTCCACGCCGTGGTGGAACGCGGCGATCTTGAAGCCGAACTCCTTGGACAGGTCCAGCATGGTGGCCATTTCATCGGCGCGGTAGCAGTGGATGTGCACGCGGATGTCGCCGTCGATGGCGCCGGCCAGCGTGTCCAGCTTCAGGTCGCGCTTGCCACCGGTATCGCCGGCGCTGTCGCCCTTGTCGCTGCCGCCGAACCAGCGCTTCTTCTTGACCTTCTTCGGGGCGTTCTTGGCCAGGTATTCGCTGGCGTCGATGAAGGCGGCGCGGTAGCCGGCCACGTTGCCCATGCGCGTACCCGGCGCAACGCCTTTGCCGCCGCCATACACCCGCTTGGGGTTTTCGCCGCAGGCCATCTTCAGGCCCCACGGCGCACCGGGGAACTTCATGGCCTGGTAGGTGGTGGCCGGGACGTTCTTCAAGGTCACCCCGCGCCCGCCGACCAGGTTGGCCGAGCCGGGCAGTACCTGCATCGAGGTCACCCCGCCGGCCAGCGCGGCGGCAAAGCCCGGGTCCTGCGGCCATACCGAATGCTCGGCCCACACGTTGGCGGTCACCGGTGCGGTCATTTCATTGCCATCCGCATGCGCACCGACCCCGGGGCTGGGATACACGCCCAGGTGCGAATGCACGTCGATGATGCCGGGGGTGACCCACTTGCCGGTGCCATCGACCTGCACCGCGTTGGCCGGTGCCTCCAGCGCGCTTCCCAGCGCGGCGATGCGGCCATCGCGCAGCAGCAGGTCGGCCTGCTCCAGGCGCGCGCCGGTGCCGGTAAGCACGGTGGCGTTGCGGATCAGCACCGGCGCCGAGGCGATCGGCGCATAGGTGCTGGGGTAGGGGTCCTGGGTGAAGCGCGATGCTGCCGGCGCCGAAGGCGCAGCCAAGGTGAACAGCGCCAGGCCCAGCCCGGCGGTCAATTGTGTACGCATGTCATCCCCGATGCGGCGTGAAAGATCCCCCGCGACGCTAGCCGCTGGCCGGCGCGTTGCCAAGTGGCCAAGTGCATGCCCGGTCCGCCGCCCTCTTGCCAAGAAAACCATATCCAGATCGGTATCGAGGCGCTTAAGCTTATATGGCGCAACGGCAAGTCGGTCCGCCACCTGCGCGTTGACGAATGATGGTAATGGCATGGGTGGGCGCCGGGATGGCGCGCCGCCCGCAGGGGTAGTGAATGGACGTGGCGGCACAAGTAGTGGAATTCTGGCGCAACGCGGGACCGCAGCAGTGGTTCGCGCGCGATGACGCGTTCGATGCGCGTTTTCGCGACGCATTCCTCGACGAACACTTCGCTGCCGCACGCCGTGCGCGCGAGCATTGGCTGGAAACGGCCGATGGCGCGCTGGCGCTGATGATCCTGCTCGACCAGTTTCCGCGCAACTGCTTCCGCGACACCGCCCATTCCTACGCCACCGACGGCCTGGCCCGCCACTACGCCATGCGCGCGGTGGAAGAAGGCCTGGACCTGCAGCTGGTGCCCAAGCTGCGCGCCTTCATCTACCTGCCGTTCGAGCATTCCGAAGACCCGCAGGACCAGGAACGTTCGGTCGCCATGTTCGACGTGCTGGGCGACAAGGAATACCTGCAGTATGCCGAACTGCACCGCGACATCATCCGCCGCTTCGGGCGCTTCCCGCACCGCAATGCGGTGTTGGGGCGGATGCCTACGCCTGAGGAGCTGGATTATCTTGCCGAGGGTGGGTTTGCGGGCTAGCCGTTTGAACAAAAAAAACGCCGGCAATGCCGACGTTTTTTTCATCCATCGCGGTTGAACCTGCGATCAGTACTTCGGCACGCTGTTGTCCACCGCATCCGACCAGGCATCGATGCCGCCGGTGATGTTGTAGACCTTGCTGAAGCCCAGCGCACGGAACTGTTCCGCCGCCTGCGCGCTGCGGCCACCGTGGTGGCACAGGAACGCCAGCGGGGTGTCCTTGGGCAACGCTTCCAGGCGGGCACGGTTGTCGCCGTCGAAGGTTTCGAACGGGGCGTTGATCGCGGCAATCGCGCGTTCGTCCGCTGGGCGCACGTCCACGATGGTCACGGTGCCGGCGCGGCGCTGGTCGTCAGCGTCACGAACGGCGAGTTCCTGCACGGCCTTCGGTGCGTTCGGGTTGTCGATGGCCAGGCCCTTGCCACGGATGTCGTCCACCCAGTCGATGGTGATGCCCTCGGCGCGGCGCGCGCTGGCCAGGTCGAACTGCACGCGCAGGCCGTTGGATTCGGCGGCAATGGCGTTGTCGTCGTGCGGGGCCAGCTGGAAGTTCGGCTGGAAGCTGGCATCGATGCTCAGCTGCAGCGAGGCACCCGGTGCATCAGCCAGCGCACCGCGCAGCATTTCCACTGCGGCCGGGGTCACGGTGATGCGCGGCGGGGTACGGTCCGGCGCGGCCAGGCCCAGTACGCTGCTCAGCTCACCGCTGCTGGCCATCTGCAGGATGATGTCGCTGCCGCCGACCAGTTCGCTGTCGATGTACAGCTGCGGGATCGTCGGCCAGTCGCCGTAGGCCTTGATGCCTTCGCGGATTTCCGGGTCGGCCAGCACGTTGACGTGGGCGAACTCCACGCCCAGGTCCTGCAGCGCGCCCACGGCCTTGGCCGAGAACCCGCACTGCGGCATGGTCGGCTGGCCCTTCATGAACAGCACGACGCGGTTGGCGGTAAGAATGGATTCGATGCGCGAGCGCAGGGCGGGATCAAGGGACATGGTGGTCGGGTCCGGAGTTTCGAACCGTACATTCTACGCGGCATGGCATCATGGGGCATGACCGTACCGGAAACGTTGCATCGCATTCCCCGCCGCCCGTGGCGCTGGCTGCCCTGGTTGCTGCTGTCCCAGCTGGCGGTGGTGCTGGCCTGGTGGGCCTGGGGCTGGGCCATCGGGCTGCCGTTGATGGTGGCCTCGCACGCCCTGTTCCTGGTGCCGGTGTTCCTGCCCAACAGCCGCTTCTACGCCCCGGTGCTGAGCCACCTGCCGGCCCCGGCCGAACAGGTCTGGCTGACCATCGACGACGGCCCCTCGGAAGAAACCCCGGCGGTGCTGGACCTGCTGGACCGCTACCAGGCCAAGGCCACCTTCTTCATGGTCGGCGAGCGCGCCGCCGCCCGGCCGGAACGGGTGCGCCAGGTGCTGGCCCGGGGCCACGACCTGGGCAACCACAGCCACCGCCATCCGCAGACCCGCTTCTGGCGGCTCGGCCCGGCCGCCATGGCCGACGAGATCGCGCAGTGCCAGCAGACCCTGACCGGGATTGCCGGCACCCCGCCGCGCTGGTACCGCTCGGTGGTGGGCATGACCAACCCGTTCGTGGCACCCGCGTTGAAGCGCTGGGGCCTGACCCGGGTGGGCTGGAGCGCGCGCGGTTTCGACGGCGTGGACTGCCAGCCGCAGGCCGTGGTCGACCGCATCGTCGCCCAGCTGCGTCCGGGCGCGATCGTGCTGCTCCACGAAGGCGCCGCCCACGGCCATAACCTCGCGATCATCGAAGCGGTGTTGCAGGCCATCCAGGCCCGTGGCCTCAGTGCGGCGTTGCCTCTGCGTCCGCTGTCGGGTGCGCATCCACCCATTGCTGGTGGATCCAGCTCCCCAGCGACGCCTGCGCCCACAACAAGGTGATCGACAGCCCCAGCGCCAGCACGCCGGTGACCCGGCGGCGCTGGTGCTGCAGCGCGCTGCCGATGCCCAGCAGCAGGCCCACCACCGTGACGCCCAGCGCCACGAACAGCATCGCCAGCACCGCCACCGGCACCTCGTGCATGCCCGCATAGCGGGGCAGGTGGGCCACATGTGCGGTGACCGCGAACAGCACCAGCGCCACCAGGCTCACCACCAGCGCGGCGATGCCCAGCGCGGAATGGCGGGGGCGCGGCGTGTTCATGCCGGCTGCCCGCGTTCGGCGGTGACCAGCCAGTTGTTGAACGGCGTATTGCCGTACAGCGGCGTCATCTCCAACTGCAGCCCGGCGGCCTCCAACGGTGCGCGCACACTGGCCGCGTCGGGATAGTGCCGGGGCCGCGTGCCCATCCAGCCGACCAGATGCGCCAGCATGTCGGTGATCCGCGTCGTGCGGTCGCGCCCGCTGTTGTCGGCCAGCGTGGTGCGGATCACCAGCCGCCCGCCGGGTGCGACCCGTGCCGCCGCTTCACGCAGCAGCACCGGCTGTGCGTCGGCCGGCAGGTACTGCAGCACGTCCAGCAGCGCCACGCTGCCGTGGTGGTCGGGCAGGGAAGCGCTGGCATCCACGCAGTCGAAGCGCGCATCGTGCAGTGCCGCGCGCGCACCGGCGCGCTGTGCACGGGCAATCTTGTCCGCGTCGATATCCACGCCATGGTAGGGCTGCGTGCGCTGGTTCTGTCGCAGCACATGGGCCAGCAGGCCCAGCCCGCAGCCGATGTCCAGCAGCGGCAGCGAACAGGGCGCGAGCGCGCCGAGCACGCCCGGGTACAGCGGGTCGCTGCCGAGCTTGCCCCGGCTGTAGTAGTAATCGCGGCGGTTGCCGAAGCGCTGCGCCGGCATGAAGGCATCGGCGATGCGGTGGGCCTGTTCCCTGGCCAGTGGTAACGCGTCCGTGCTCAGCGTGCTGCCTCATCATCCAGGTGGGCGCGAACGACCGGGAAGGCCCGGCGCGTCCACTCGGTATACATCGCCGCCGACGGGTGCAGGCCATCGTCGACCAGCATGTCAGGTTGCGCACCGCGTTCGCGGCTGATCGCGGTGATGTCCACGAACGCCACCGCGTGCTCGGCACAGATCGCCTGCGCCGCGGCATTGTAGGCATCCAGCTCGCGTGCGATCTGCGCCGGATCGCGGTTGTTGTCGCGCGCATACGGGGTCACGCCCCAGTCCGGAATGGACAGCACGAACACCCGCCGGCGCTGCTGCCCGGCAAAGCCGAGCGCGCGCTGCAGCAGGGCGGTGAAGCGCGGGCGGTACTCCTCCACGCTGCGGCCGCGGTACTGGTCGTTGACCCCGATCAGCAGGCTCACCAGCCCGAATGGCCCGGTCGGGGCCGCCGCATCGATGCCGGAATCCAGCTCGTCGGTGGTCCAGCCGGTGGTGGCGATGATCTGCGGCTCGGCCACCACGTGGCCGGCTTCCTGCAACGCCGTCGCCAGCTGTACCGGCCAGCGTCCGGCCGGGGCCACGCCTTCACCGATGGTGTAGGAATCGCCCAGGGCCAGGTAGGACAGCGCCACCTCAGGCCACCGCGCTGCGCGGCTTGAGTGGCACCACCTTGGTATTGGCCTCGGCGCGGCGAGCCAGCGCCCGGTCGATGCGTGCGAACACATCGCGCATCACCTCGGCTTCCGGCAGCAGCGTCACCCGGAAATGGTGGCGGTAGGGCACGTTGAAGCTCGAACCCGGCACCACCAGCACGCCTTCCTCGTTCATCAGTTCCAGCGCGAAATCGTGGTCGTCGAAGCTGCGCGCGGCCGCGCCCACCACCGCCGGGAACGCGTACAGCGCGCCGGCCGGGGCCACCAGCGACAGATGCTCGCTGGCGTTGCAGGCCTCGATCACCGCACGGCGGGTTTCATACAGGCGGCCACCGGGGGCGCACAGCGCCGACACCGTGTCCGGCCCGTTCACCGCCGCATCGATGGCGTACTGGCCCGGCACGTTGGCGCACAGGCGCAGCGCGCTGAGCAGGTCCATCGCAGCGCGGAACTCGCCCAGCCGTTCGGCCGCACCGGACAGCATCGCCCAGCCCACGCGCCAACCGCAGGCGCGGTGCACCTTGCTCAGGCCGCTGAAGGTGATGCAGGGGTGCTCGCCGGCCAGCGGGGCCACCGGCTGGAACCGCGCGTCGTCATACAGGATCTGGTCGTAGATCTCATCGACCATCAGCAGCAGGTTGTGCTTCGCGGCGATGGCCACGATGCGCTCCAGCAGCTCGCGCGAATAACTGGCGCCGCTGGGGTTGTTCGGATTGATCAGCACGATGGCGCGGGTGCGCGAGGACACCAGCGTTTCGATTTCCACCGGGTCCGGCTGGAAGCCGTTCTCCGGCGCGCAGCGGTAGTACACCGGGCGGCCGTCGTTGAGGATGGTGGCCGCCGACCACAGCGGGTAGTCGGGCGAGGGCACCAGCACTTCGTCGCCCGGGTTGAGCAGGGCGCGCAGCGACAGGTCGATCAGCTCGCTCACCCCATTGCCGATGAACACCCGGTCCGGGTGCGCATCGGGTGCACCACGGCGGGCGTATGCGGCGGCAATCGCCTCGCGCGCTTCGGGCAGGCCCTGCTGGTGGGTGTACGGATCGGTGCGGCCCATGTCGTCGGCAATGGCACGCTGGAGGTGTTCCGGCGCGCGGAACCCGAAGTTGCCGGGGTTGCCGATGTTCAGCTTGATCAGCTTGCGGCCCTGCGCCTCCAGCTCACGCGCTCGCCGCGCCAGTTCGCCCCGGATCTCGTAGCGGACTTCGGACAGGCGCTCGCGGGTGGCAAGCGGCTTCAGCGGGGGCGTGGACATGACTGGGCCGTGGTTCGGGCATGGAAATCGCATACTAGCGGAAATGCTGCGTTGCAGGGCAAGGGCTCCGGGGCAAATTCCCAGTATTGGCGGGCAGTTGCCGCCGATGCCTCTAGAATGGGCGCATGAGCGAACCGATCGACTACCGCGCCCTGCAGACCATGGGCTGGCCCTGGGCAGGCGCCCCCGAACTGCCTGCCTGGCAGGCCCTGTTCGAGCAGTTCCCCCAGGCCCGCCCGGGCCGGGTGGTGGAACAGCACCGTACCGGCTATGTAGTAGCCGATGCCCCGGGCGCGGCGATCAAGACCGAATCGCCCGCCGAATGGCAACGTCCGCGTTTCCCCAGCCACGAACGCGCGGCGGTGGGGGACTGGGTGCTGCTGGACGGCATCCTGATCGTGGCCCTGCTGCCCCGGCGCACCGCGATCAAGCGTGGCGCGGCCGGCGAGCACTACCACCAGCAGGTGATCGCGGCCAACATCGATACCGTGTTCATCGTCTGCGGGCTGGATGCGGACTTCAACCCGCGCCGGATCGAGCGTTACCTGATGCTGGTGGGCGGTGGCGGCGCGCAGCCGGTGGTGGTGCTGACCAAGGCCGACCAGACCGAATACAGCGAAGATGCACTGGCCGTGCTGGAAGAACTGGCCGCGCAGGACATCCCGCTGCTGGCCATCAACGGCCGCGACCCGGCCAGCGCGAGCGCACTGCTGCCGTGGCTCGGCGCCGGGCAGACCGTGGTGCTGGTCGGTTCCTCCGGTGCCGGCAAATCGACCCTGACCAACACGCTGCTCGGCTATGAGCTGATGAAGACCGCCGAAGTGCGGGGCAACGATTCCAAGGGTCGCCACACCACCACCCACCGCGCGCTGATTCCGATGCCGTCGGGCGCCTGCCTGATCGACACCCCCGGCATGCGTGAGCTCAAGCCCACCGGCGAAGAAGCGCTGGGCGAAGTGGGGTTCGCCGACGTGGAAGCGCTGGCCGCCCAGTGCCGCTTCCGCGATTGCGCCCACCAGCGTGAGCCGGGGTGCGCGGTGCGCGCGGCGATCGACTCCGGTGAGCTGGATGAAGAGCGGCTGCTCAACTACTTCAAGCTGAAGGACGAAGTGGCGGCCGCGGCCGCCAAGCTGGCGGTGCGCCAGGCCCAGCAGGCACTGGAGCGCAAGCATGTGAGCAAGGGTGCGCAGTGGCGCCCGCCAGGCAAAAAACGCTGAGGCGCATCTGCGTGCCTCGATTACCGGCCTCTGCTCCGGAACAGCAGGTTGTACTGAAGTCGGCGCGTGGCCCGCGCGGTCATGCGCTGGGCATCGGGATGTTGGGCATTGATGAGAACAATGGTCTCTTCCGGAGCAATCACCGACGGTAGTTCGATGATCGCGTGAGCGCCCTCGCTGTACCACGCAGATCCCGTGTTCACCGAGATCATGCCGTGTGGAATGGCGTCCCAACCTGTCGGCAGCGTGGCAGCGGAAGTAACACGTCGCGCCGCCCAGACATCATCCGGTACGTCGATCTCGATGACGTACTTGTTCAGCGGCAGGCCGTTGTCATCGATGTGCGCGGCGGTCTCCAGGACCGCCATGGCGAGACTGGGGGCCGCATACACCACCTTCTCGCCCGGCCGGTTCCAGCGGCCCGGAGAACAGGCGGCGCCGGTGCCGCTGATGTCGTCGGGCGCCCACGCAGGCCCTGTCGAGCCAATGCGGGCCAGCTTCATTGATAGGCGCCGCTCTGGATGGCCCCCAGCACCCGCATCACCGACGCACGGCCGGTGGGCGTATCCATCACGTCGGCCGGCGCCAGGCCACCCAGCGCAGGTTGCGGCCGCTGGATCCACTCGCCCACCCATTTTTCGACGTCGAAGCCACGCGCCTGTTCGTTGTCGCGTTCGGCCGCGAGCATGTCTTCCACGCGGTTGATCAATTCCATCAACCCCACGACAGACTGCCCGGTGGTGCCGGCGAACAGGGACTTGTCCCGCATCTTCTTGGTAAAGGTGGCTTTGGGAATGCGCACGAAGGTCTGGAATTCGGTACTGCTGTCGAATATCTCATCGATCAGGCCCTTCACCACCTGGTAGGGCACGCCTTCGCGTTCGATCTGCACGCGCTCGGCAAGTGGTGCGGTGCGCAGCAGGGCCCGGAACGAATCCAACTTCACCGGCAGTTTGAATTTCACGGTTGTCGCATCGCGCACAACCTGCGCAGAACGGGGTTCTTTCAGGGGTCCGATGGCGTACGACTCAACCTTGGCCGACGCGGGGGCACGCTTGCTGGCGGCAGACATCGTCATCTCCTCTGGCTACCAATAGTCCAACTATAGGCCAAGAGTGCTCCATCCGCACCTGGCCGCCCATCCCCCTTTTGACCCTGCTAATGTCCGCTTCATGAGCATCGCTCCTCACCGCCCGCCGATGACCGTGGACCGGGATGTGGCCCACCACACCGAGCTGGACGCCCGCCTGGTGGAGGCCGTGGGGGGCCTGCGGCTGCTGGGCCTGACCAGCTGGCCGGCCGCCCTGCAGGCCCCGTTCCTGGCCAGCGTGGCGCGTGGCCAGCCGGTGCTGCCGGTGCTGGACTACCCGAAGCTCGATTTCGCCCGCACCCGCCGCGAACTGGCCGCGATCAGCGCCCAGTGCGATGTGGACCACCCCATCGGCCTGTACATCCGCCGCTCCGCCCACAGCTGGGACCTGGCCGCCGGCCTGCTCGAATCGCTTGGCACCGCTGCCGTGGACCGTTACTCGGTGGAGCTGTTCGGCTCGCCCGATCAGCCGCTGCCGGGCAACGGCCCCAGCACCCGCGAAGCGGCCCGCCACTTCATCCAGATCGCGCAGGAACTGGACCACGAGCTGCTTGCCCCGGAAGAGCAGGTGCCGGTCTCGGCCACCGCATTGCAGCTGCAGCTGCAGAGCGACCTGGATGCGTTCTTTGAATCGCGCATCATCAGCGTGCAGCTGGACCCGGAGCTGATCTCCAAGGCCGCAGCCGGCCCCACCCGAATCCGCCTGCGTACCAGTGCGCGCTTCAGTGCCTACGACCGCGCGCAGCTGTTCCACCATGAAGCGCTGGTGCACTCGCTCACCGCGCTCAACGGGCGCGAACAGCCGCACTTGCCCAGCCTGGCCTTGTCCTCGCCCCGGGTGACCGCCACCCAGGAAGGCTTGGCCACGTTCGCCGAACAGATCACCGGCAGCATCGACATCGAGCGGCTCAAGCGCATCAGCCTGCGCACCGAAGCGATCGCGATGGCACGCGAAGGCGCGGATTTCATCCAGGTATTCCGCTACTTCTGCGACGCCGGGCAGAACAACGAAGAAAGCTTCGCCTCGGCCCAGCGCGTGTTCCGCGGCGTGCCCGCCACCGGCGGCGCGGCCTTCACCAAGGACACCGTGTACCTGCGTGGGCTGGTGTCGGTGCACACCTTCTTCCGCCACATGCTGGCCGAAGACCGCCTGCAGAACTGCCGGTGGTTGTTTGCCGGCAAGATGTCACTGACCGACGCGGTGGATTTCGCGCCGCTGTTCGAAGAAGGCATCCTGCGCCCCCCGCGCTGGTTGCCGCATTGGGTCAGCCGCGCCAACGGGCTGGCCGGCATGCTGGCGTTTTCGCTGTTCGCCAACCGCATTCGCATGGATCAGCTGGCGGCCGAGTAACCGCCATTGGACCAACGCATTCCATGCACCCGGTCGCACTTTGCGACGCGTTCGCCGACCCGTAAGAATCCTTTCATCTTCCGTCCCCATGATGGCCGCGCACCTGCATAACGCAGGCACCTCCATCATGTAACGGACCCTCATGCTCAACCGACCCCTGACGATCGCCGTGGCGATCGCGCTGTGCGCTGCCAATGTGCACGCCGCCGACGTGGACAGTTCCCTCGACGCCAGCGGCGCGCCCAGCGCCCGCACCCTGGACGCCGTATCGGTGATCGGCCAAGGCGAAACCCGCCAGGTGCAGCGCATTACGGCCGTGGACAAGCAGGTGCTGCCGCCCGGCACCAGCGCGCAGAAGATCCTCGACCGCCTGCCCGGCGTGTCGGTACAGTCCAACGATGCCTTCGGCGCCAACGAGGAATCGCAGACCATCAGCCTGCGCGGCTTCGACAAGAGCCGCCTGGGCTATACGCTCGATGGCATTCCGCTGGGCGACAACAGCTACGGCAACTACAACGGGTTGAGCATTGCGCGTGCACTGATCGCCGAGAACCTGGCCGGCGCCGAACTGTCGCAGGGCATCGGCTCGCTCGGTGTGGCCTCCACCAGCAACCTCGGCGGCACCATCCAGTACTTCTCACAAGATCCGTCCACGGAGTTCGGCGGGCGTGCCAGCGTCACCGTCGGCGACGACAACCAGCGGCGTGGCTTCCTGCGCGTGGATACCGGCGACCTCAACGGCTTCTCGGCGTATGTTTCCGGTGTGCACCAGGACGCGGACATGTGGGCCGAACCGAACCAGAACCAGACCACCCGGCAGTTCAACGCCAAGGCCGTATGGAACGTGGGTGACCACCGCTTCGGCGCATTCGCCGCCACCTCGCGCGTGAGCCAGGCCAACTACGCCTATCTGTCCAAGAGCATGCTTGAGCGCGGCCTGGGCTGGGACTGGAACATCTACGCACCGGACTGGGATCGCGCCCTGGCCGCGGCCTACTGCGCGCCGGCCACCTACAACGCGCAGCGCTGCGCCTTCAGCGGTGGCGTCAACAGCATCGACGATGCGTACTACCAGAGCCGCGCGCTGCGCGATGACAACCTGTACTCGCTGGATGCCGATCTGGCACTGGGCGACAGCGCCCGCCTGAAGCTGCTGGCCTACCACCACGAGAACCGCGGCCAGGGCCACTGGTGGGCACCGGGGCAGGCGTCCAATCCAGGTACGCCGCAGGCGCTGCCGATCTCCATCCGCAGCACCAACTACACCATCAACCGGCAGGGCATCACCGCTGCGCTGAGCTGGCAGCTGGGCCTGCACGAGCTGGAAGCCGGGCTGTGGTACGAGCGCAACGACCACAATGTCGAGCGCAACTTCTACTACATCACCGGGCCGTTCCTCGATGATGGGTACCTCAATTACCCGAACCGTCGCCTCTTCGATCAGGACTACGACATCCGCACCCGCCAGTTCTACGTGCAGGACCGCATGCGTTTCCTCGACGACAGGCTGACCGTGGACGTGGGCATCAAGAGCCCGAACACGCGCATGACCGCCGTATCCAAGCCGGGTACCGAGGCCAGCTATGCCTCCGGCACGCTGACCGCGAAGGAATCGGTGCTGCCGCAGGCCGGTGTCGGCTTCAAGCTCAACGCGAACAACGAGCTGTTCGCCTCCTACGCGGAGAATATCGCCGCGTTCGTCGGCGGTGGCAGCGGTGGCCCGCTGCAGGTGTCGCCGGAATCGTTCGCGGCCAGCGTGGACGATCTGGAGCCGGAGAAGTCGCGTTCCTTCGAAGCGGGCTTCCGTACCTTCGGCGAGAAGTACCAGGCCTCGATCGCGGCCTACCACGTGATGTTCGACAACCGCCTGCTGTCGCTCAATCCCTGCACCAGCATTGAAGTGGGCACGCGGCCGGAGTGCATCACCCGCTTCATCAACGTCGGCTCGGTGAAGAGCCAGGGCGCGGAGCTGACCTTCATCCTCAAGCCGGTGGATGGCCTGCAGTGGTACAACGCGGTGTCGTGGAACAAGAGCACCTACGAGGATGATTACACCTCGGGCGGCGCGGTGGTGCCGGTGGCCGGCAAGATCACCGTGGATACACCGCAACGGATGGCCTCCAGCGAGATCAGCTGGAACCGGGATGGCTTCTTTGCCAGCCTGCGTGCCAAGTACACCGGCAAGCGGTATTACACCTACACGAACGATCAGTCGGTGCCGGGCGTGACCACCTTCGATGCGGGCATGGGGTATTCGTTCGGGCCGGGCCTGGGCCTGCGCGACGTCAAGGTCTCGCTCAACGCCACCAACCTGACCAACAAGCGGTACGCGGGTCAGCTGAGCTCATTCGCTCCGACCGACCCGACCGGCACGCGCTACGCGATCCATGCGAGCGCGCCACGGCAGTTGTTCATGACCGTAAGCGCGGAATTCTGACGGTGGGTCGCCGCCCGACCAACGGTCGGGCGCTACCGTCGAGGGCGAAATCGATCCAGGATGCAGGGTAGGTGCCGACCGTTGGTCGGCACATTGCCCATCATCCCGGCACTGCATCAGAACATATGCAACCCGCCGTTCACGGCGTAATCGGCACCGGTGACATACGCCGCATCATCCGACGCCAGCCATGCGCACAGGCTGGCCACCTCTTCGGGCTTGCCCAGGCGGCGGATCGGCACAGACCCGGCCAAGCGATCCAGCACATCCGGCGGAAAGCTGCTGATCGACTGGCTGGCGATGTAGCCCGGCGAAATGGTGTTGACCGTCACCCCGCGCGTGGCCACTTCATTGGCCAGCGCCCGGCTGAAACCGTGCATCGCCGCCTTGGCGGTGGCGAAGTTGACCTGGCCGATCTGGCCCTTGTGCGCGCTGACCGAGCCGATGTTGATGATCCGGCCCCAGCCGCGGCCGGCCATGCCGTCGATCACCTGCTTGGTGATGTTGAACAGCGCATGCAGGTTCGAGCCCATCACCGCGTTCCAGTCGTCCTGGGTCATCTGCCGGAACAGCACATCGCGGCTGCCGCCGGCGTTGTTGACCAGTACGTCGATCTCGCCCACTTCGGCCTTGACCTTGGTGAAGGCCGCCACCGTGGATTGCCAGTCCGCCGCATTGCCTTCAGAGGCGATGAAATCAAAGCCCAGCTCACGCTGTTCGCGCAGCCAGCCGGCCTTGCGCGGTGAATTGGGCGCACAGCCGGCTACCACCGTGTGCCCGGTGCGAGCCAGCTTCTGGCAGATGGCGGTGCCCACGCTGCCCATGCCGCTGGTGACGTATGCGATACGAAGGGTCATCTCGGAATCTCCCGGGTCAAGCGGCAAGGGGATACAGCGCGAACAGCAGGCTGCCGGCCATCAGCACCAGCGACACCATCACCGCCCACTTCAGGGTGAACTTCTGGTGGTCGGCAAATTCCACCTTGGCCAGGCCCACCAGCAGGTAGGTCGACGGCACCAGCGGGCTGAGCAGGTGCACCGGCTGGCCGGCCAGCGAGGCGCGTGCCATTTCGACCGGGGTGATGCCGTAGTTGCCGGCCGCCTCGGACAGGATCGGCAGCACGCCGAAGTAGAAGGCGTCGTTGGACATGAAGAACGTGAACGGCATCGAGGCCAGCGCGGTGATCACCGCCAGGTAAGGGCCCCAGGCATCGGGAATGATGGCCAGGAAGCTGTGCGACATCGCCTCCACCATGCCGGTGTTGTTGAGGATGCCGGTGAAGATGCCCGCCGCGAAGATCAGCGACACCACCGACAGCACGTTGCCGGCATGGTTCACCACACGGCGGCGCTGCTCGGCCAGGTTCGGGTAGTTGATGACCAGCGCGATCGCAAAGCCGACCATGAACAGCACCGGCATCGGCAGCACGCCCATCACCAGCGCCGTCATCAGCGCCAGGGTCAGGCCCAGGTTCACCCACAGCAGCTTCGGCCGCTTGGTGTCTTCGGCATCTTCCACGGTAGGCAGCGCGCCGTCATCGGAAACGCTGGCATCCATCCAGCTGCCCCCCTTGGGCAGCGTCACCACGCCCAACCGGCGGCGCTCCTTCAGGCCCAGGTACCAGGCCAGCAGCAGCACCGAAATGCAGGCCAGCACCATCGCCGGGATCAGCGGAATGAACACATCGGCCGGGTCCACGTGCAGCGCCGTGGCCGCGCGCGCGGTCGGCCCGCCCCACGGGGTGAGGTTCATCACGCCACCCGCCAGGATGGTCACGCAGGTCATGTTCAACGCGCTCATGCCCAGTCGCTGGTACAGCGGCAGCATCGCCGACACAGTGATCATGTACGTGGTCGAGCCATCGCCATCCAGCGAGATCAGCATCGCCAATGCGGCCGTGCCCAGCACGATCTTCATCGGGTCGCCCTTGACCAGGCGCAGGATGATCCGCACCAGCGGGTCGAACAGGCCCGCATCGATCATCACCCCGAAGTACAGGATGGCGAACATCAACATCACGCCGGTGGGCGCGATCTTCTTGATGCCATCCAGCATCATCTGGTCGATATCCGCACCGAAGCCGCCCATCAGCGCGAACACGATGGGAATGGTGATCAGCGCGACCAGGGGCGACAGTCGTTTGCTCATGATCAAGTACATGAACGTAATGACCATGCCAAAACCGAGGATGCTCAGCATCATCTGCGGGTTTCCTTGCAAGGGGGAGTTAGAAATCGAACTGCAGGCGGCCGGTGACCGCGCGGGTGTGGTCCACGGTGGCCGCGGCGAGGTAATCGCGGTTGCGGCTGTCGATCAGGTTCAGCATGAAGCGCAGGTTCGGGCGCAGGTACCAGTTGCCGCCCAGGGTCCAGGCGTCGGTACGCGCATCGATCAGGTCCGGCTGGCCGGTCAGGTGCTGCTCACCGCGCATCTGGTCGTAACGCAGCGCCAGCTCGAACGCACCGGCCTTGTGGCGGATGTCCTTGATGCGCGCGAAGCGCCCGGTCTTGCGGTCGTAGCCGCGCGATTCGCCGGTGACGAACCAGCTCAGCATCCCGTAGCCCGCCAGCACCGTGCCGCGCTGGCTGCCGTCATCGAAGGTGGCACCGCTGAACTCGCCCTGCCACGACAGCGGGCCGCGCACCTGCGCGTATTCCAGCGACCACTTGTTGACGTCGGTATCGCGCCCGGAAGCGAAATCGATCAGGGTCAGCCGGCTGTTGTCGGACAGGTGCCCAGCCGGGCGCGGGCGGATGCGCAGCGCCGGCACGCCGTTGGCGCCCGGGGTGTCGTAGCGCTCATGCGCCAGCGACAGCCCCAGGTGCAGCACGTCGCCGGCAGTGGCGCCCGGCGCCCAGGTGGCGCGGCCGCCGGCTGCACGGCCCTTCACCTGCCACGCATCGATGCTCTCCAGGCTGTAGGCACTGGCCGCCCAGGTCATGTCGTTTTTGGCGGCCTGCCACGACGCGCCCAGCCGGTACAGCGGCGCCAGCGTGGTGCCCGCGTTGCCGCGCTCCAGGAAGCTGCCGTAGTTGGAGCCGGTGCGGTCATCGAGCGAGAAGAACTGCTTGAACTGGCCCACGCTGAGCTTGCCGCCGCTGAAATCACGGCTGACGTAGACATCCTTGGCTTCCACCTGGTCGCCGGAGAAGTCCGCTTCCAGCTTGTAATCCACCACGAAGAACCTGCCGGACATGTCCAGCCAGGCACGGCGGATCTCGGTGTCGTCCTTGTTCGGGGTGCCGCGCGCATCGTTGTTGAAGTCGGCGAAATCCAGGTGCAGGCGGCCGCCGAAGGTGGCGGTGACCGGTCGGTCCGCATCGACCTCATCGGCGGCCCAGAGCGGGGCGATGGGCAACAGCAGGGCGCAGGCGGCCAGCCCGCGGCAACGCAGGAGATTGAAGTGCATGAACCCTCCCAGGTACATGGCGGTGGGCGGGCAGGGCGTGTGGACCATGCCAACCCGCAGGTTGTCGGGACGCGTCCGCACGGGGGTGCCTGGCGATGGCGCAGCCTAGTGTGGGGAAGCTGTCATCCACCTGTCGGCGCCTGCTGCAGCGCAGCGCAACCCACGGCACACCCCGCTCGCGCTAGGATTCCCGCACCCCCGCCTGTTTCTCCCTCGATGCGCATCCTGCTGGTAGAAGACAACCCGGACCTGGCCGACGCCATCGTCCGCCGCATGCGCCGCAGTGGCCACGCGGTGGATTGGCAGAACGACGGCCTGGCCGCCGCCAGCGTGCTGCGCTACCAGAGCTTCGACCTGGTGGTGCTGGATATCGGCCTGCCCAAGCTCGATGGCCTGCGCGTGCTGGCGGGCATGCGCGAGCGTGGCGATGCCACCCCGGTGCTGATGCTCACTGCACGCGATGGCATCGAAGACCGCGTGCAGGCGCTGGACGTGGGCGCGGACGATTACCTGGGCAAGCCGTTCGACTTCCGCGAATTCGAAGCGCGCTGCCGCGTGCTGCTGCGGCGCACGCGCGGGCAGGCCAGCGAAGTGGTGCAGATTGGCGCCTTCCAGTTCGACAACGCCTCGCACCGGGTCAGCCTGGATGGCCAGCCGATTGAACTGCCCAACCGCGAGTACCGCCTGCTGGAAATCCTGATGGGCCGGCTGGGCCACGTGGTCGGCAAGGACGAGATCGGCAACGGCCTGTTCGGCTTCGACGACGAAGCCGGCCCGAATGCCATCGAACTGTATGTGGGCCGCCTGCGGAAGAAGCTGGCCGATGCGCCGCTGCGCATCGTCACCGTGCGTGGCAGTGGTTACCTGCTCGAAGCCATCGACGGCACGCCCGATGCCGAAGGCTGAAACCCGCGCGCCCAGCTCGCTGCGGCGCACGCTCACCCTGTACCTGGGCGTGCTGCTGGCGGTGTTCGCCGTGGCGTTGCTGTTTGCCGCGCGCGATTACGGCCAGCGTGCCGCCAACCGCTCCTACGACCACCTGCTGGTGTCATCCGCGCTGTCCATCATCGATTCGGTGGCGCTGGTGGATGCGCAGTGGCAGGTGGACCTGCCGTATGCCTCGCTGGACCTGTTGTCGATGGCGCCGGATGACCGCGTGTTCTACCGCGTGTTCGACGGCCAGAACCGCACCGTGACTGGTTACGCCGATCTCCCTCTGCCGCCACGCACGCCTTCCGACGAACCGCAGTTGTTTGATGCCCGGTACAGCGGTGAAACCGTTCGCTTCGTGGTGGTGTCGCGCCGCGTCTCTTCGCCGTCGGCGCAGGCCGAAGTGCGTGTACAGGTCGGCCAGACGCGACGCGCGCGCGAAGCGGTAGCGCAGGACATCGTCAACCGCGCGTTGCTCGCCATCGGCGTGCTTTCGCTGCTGTCGCTGGCGCTGGTTGCGTTCGGCGTGCACCGCGCCTTCCGCCCGCTGGTGAAGGTGGAGCGCGAACTGTCGCGGCGTGAGCCGTCCGACCTGAGCCCGCTGGATGCGCGCGTGCCGCGCGAGATGGACCAGATGGTGGCCGCGCTGAACCGCTTCATGGCGCGCCTGTCCAGCAGCAATGAAACTCTGCGCGCCTTCATGGCCGAGGCCGCCCACCAGATGCGCACCCCGCTGGCCGCCCTGCGTGCGCAGGCACAACTGGCGCTGGACGACGACGACCCCGAAGACATGCGCCGCAGCCTGGCCGCCATCGACCGCAACGCTACCCACATGAGCCGCCTGCTCAACCAGCTGCTCAGCGATGCGAGCGTGATCCACCGGTCCAACCTGCAGCGCTTCGCCCCGGTGGACATGGTGGAAACCGTGCACCAGGCGCTGCACGAAGCGCTGCCGCAGGCCTTGCCTGCTCCACGCGTGCAGCTGGCCGTGGGCGTGGCGTCTTCGCGCGTTCAGGGCGACGCACTGCTGCTGCGCGAAGCAATCAAGAACCTCATCGACAACGCCCTCAAGTACGGCGGCGACGGCCCGTTGCAGGTCGCGCTCACCGAAGAGGGTAACTACTGCGTGGTCACCATCGCCGACCATGGCCCGGGCATTCCGCCGGGCGATGCCGAGCGCGTGTTCGAGCGCTTCGCCCGTGGCGAAGATGCCGCACCGGGCGGGGCAGGGCTGGGCCTGGCCATCGTCAAGCGCGTGGTGGACAGCCACGGCGGCCAGATCGACCTGAGCAACCGGCCCAGCGGCGGGCTGGTGGCCACCATACGTCTGCCGAGGCTGCACGCATGATGCGCGCCGTGTTCCTGTTGTTGCTGCTGGTGGCAGGGCCGGCGTTCGCCGCCCCCGGCGATGTGCAGCGCTTCCCGGCCAAGGGCACCGCCACGGCCGAGCTGCGCATCCACGGCTCCACCGATATCGAAGTGTTCGCCACCGTCATCACCGATTACCAGCGCCTGCACCCGGGCACCGAGATCGTCTACGAGGACGTGATCACCCAGGACATGTACGCCCAGTACCTGCGCCAGCGCCACAGCCCCACCGGCCCGGACATGCTGATCAGCAGCGGCATGGACCTGCAGGCCAAGCTGGTCAACGACGGCCACGCCTTGCCACACCGCTCGCCGCAGACCGACGCACTGCCCGCGTGGGCGCAATGGCGGCATGAAGCATTCGGTATCAGCTACGAACCGGTGGCGATGGTCTACAACACCCGTACCCTGCCAGCGGCCCGCGTCCCGAAAACCCGCCGCCAGCTGCTCGAACTGCTGCGCGCCCCGGACGCCCCGCTGGCCGGAAAGGTTGGCACCTACGACGTGGAACGCAGCAGCGTCGGCTACCTGCTGGCCACCCAGGACGGCCAGCGCGGCAGCATGGCCGGCGCACTGCTCGGCGCGCTGGGCGACAACCAGGTACAGCTCGAAGAGCGCACCGGCGTACTGCTGGACCGCGTAAGCAGCGGCCAGCTCTCGCTGGTCTACAACGTACTCGGCTCCTACGCCCAGGCCCGCATCGACGCCGGCGCTCCGCTGGGCATCGTCGAGCCCGAGGACTACACCCTCGTCGTCCTGCGCACCGCCGTCATCCCGCGCACGGCCCAGAACGCAGCAGAAGCCCGCCGCTTCCTCGACTACCTGCTATCCCCCCGCGGCCAGCAGGTGCTCTCCCGCGAAGCGCGCCTGATGTCGATCGTCCCCACCCAACGCGGCCGCGCCCCCGGCCGCAGCTACCGCCCGATCCTGCTGGGCCCGGGCCTGCTGGTCTACCTGGATGCCCTGAAACGCCGCCAGTTCCTCGACGCCTGGAAGGGCAGTACCCAGCCGCGCTGAACGGAACCACGTGGGGTGCACGGGTTGCGCTCCTTTCCGCGCGGACACGCATGGCGTGCCCCTACCGCTGGGTGGCAACCCCACCCATGCGTGTCCGCTCTTCGCGGGATCCAAGATTCCCCCCTACAATCCCCCCATGAGCGAAACCACCATCCTCGTAGCCGACGACCACCCTCTACTCCGCGCCGCCGTCGTCCACTCCCTGCGCCAGGCTCTTCCGGCCGTGCAGGTCATCGAGGTTGCAAGCGCCCAAGCCCTCGAGGCCGCCCTCAACCAGTACCCGGAAATCGAACTGGTCCTCTTGGACCTGACGATGCCCGGCGCCCGAGGCTTCTCCTCACTCCTGCACGTACGCGGCTCCCACCCGGACATCCCGGTGGTCATCGTCTCCTCCAACGACCACCCACGCGTCATCCGTCGCGCCCAGCAGTTCGGCGCGGCCGGCTTCATCCCCAAATCCGCCCCGGCCGAAACCATCGGCCAGGCCGTAGCGGCAGTACTCGACGGCGGCCTCTGGTTCCCGGCGATGGCAGCAGAGCGCAGTGAATCCGACGCCTTGCTCGCAGCCCGCCTGGCCCAGCTGACCCCCCAGCAATTCCGCGTGCTCCTGTGCCTCGCCGATGGCCTGCTCAACAAGCAGATCGCCTACGAACTGGGGCTTGCTGAGAACACCGTAAAAGTCCACGTAACCGCCATCCTGAAAAAGCTCGAGTGTGTCAGCCGCACCCAGGCAGCGGTACTGGTAAAGGCCCTTGAACCAGAAGGCGACGCAGGCGCAGACCTCACCTAGGCCCGGCGTGTGTGGCAACGCGGTGCAAACCAAGCGTTGCCCCAACCGGTAGGGTCGCATCCCAATCGACCGCCGATACGGCCCATCATCGCGATAACGGCATGACCCAAACCGAAGACGCGCTCTTACCTCAGGTCGCGCGAACCCGGTAACGATCTCAAGGACGAGCCAAACCATGCCACCGACGGGCGAGCAGATCTTCGCAAAATGCCTGAAAGCAGTGCTCCTGATGGGAACGGGCTACTTCCTGTTCGCACTAGGCAGCTTGATGGTCACGATGTCATGCACATCAACCGGCCCCTCAGGCGCCTTCATGTGGTCATGGCTGCTCTCGCTGCCGTTCGTAGGTTTGTACTCAAGGGTCGACCTCCTGTCGAAGGGGCTCTTCAAGGCCAACGTAACCTACGTGCGCATAGCCGCTGCATGTCTGCTATCAATCGAAGTGGCAGTCGCCGCGCATCTGGGTGCCCTACTCTCATCCTGCAAGGGCATGAACGAAGGAGCGATAGTTCCCCCGGCCGCTTTCCTGATGCTTTACACGGCGATAGCGCTTTCACTGCTGTTCGGAGATGGCTG